>DATBNA010000616.1:0-2512 GCA_036554545.1 Hyphomonadaceae bacterium | reverse complement strand
CAAGGCTCTCTCGCAGAAGCCTGCGCCGCCGGCATGCCCGCACTCGCCCGCGTCCGCTCCACCCGCGCGCCGGTCCCGGGCCGCATGACACTCGTCGACGGTCAACCCGGCTTCACCTTTGACACACCCGAAGAAGGCGTCGCCCCCGGCCAGGCCTGCGTCCTCTACGCCGCGCCGGACGGCCTGACCGTCCTCGGCGGTGGGTTCATTGCGTCTACAGTGAGCGCCACAGAACGCTAGGCCTGACGCAACAGCGTCGCGCGGAAGGAACGCGCCAGCGCGGGATGGGCTGCGATGCGCTTGCGGTCCTCCTCGCTTGCGCGGCGGTGCATTGCGGCGATGAAGGCTTCACGAACGCTCGGGCCGTCGCTCGCATGCGTGCGCTCCAGCACGCCGGCGACAGGCGCAAGGCCTTCGTGGATCACACGGAAATACCAACCGCATCGCGCATGGATCGTCATCAGCGCCGCCGCTTCGGGGCGTCCCGTATGAAGCTGGAATTTGAAACAGGGCTGGCGCGGCTGGCTGACCTCGAGAAGCGCATCGCCCCAGCTGAACTGATCGCCGATCCGCACGCCGGATTCATCAGCCCCTTCGACCGTAAGGTTTTCGCCGAATGCGCCTGGCCGGCAGGTAAGGCCGTGCTCGTTCCGCCACCACGGCCAGTTGTCCGCCGGATAGGCATAGACCGCCTTGTCCGCCCCGCCATGGACCGTCCTGTCCGCCACGCGGTCGCCTTCCAGCGTCTCCTTGAGAACGCGGATATCCTTCGTTGCAACCGGTTCCTTGCCGATCGCCGAGAGGACGATCTGTCCGTCGACCTGAGCAAGCGGCTTGGGCTGCGATACGTTGACCGAAAGAAGAGCGAGTTTCATAAGCCCCCAGACCCTGTTGATGGCTCGATCAGGGGCTCACATGGGACCCGCAGCAGAGAAATTCAACGCGGTGGCCTGAAGGGACAAAGGCCGCGCCCTTCCAGAACGTCACGCCCATTCTCGACGTCTCGGACGTCGAAGCATCAGCCGCGCGGTGTCGTTCGGGCGCGCGCCGGAACCTGACTCAAACCCCGCCAAGCCGCGGCGCGATGGAATGCCACCAGTCGCTGCCCCACAGGTTGAAGATCAGGATGGAGGAGGGAACCATAAAGGCCGCCCAGATCAGGTAAGCCTTGTGAACGGCGCGATTGCGGAAAACATCCCAGATAAACAACGGCGCAATTGCTACCAGGGGATAGAGAAACGGTGTGAGCGGACTGGCTGGAAGCGAGGTCGGCAGCCAGGCGATCCGGTCGATGGAGGCGGCCAGCGCCGGCGTGATCGCGAGAAGCATCATCCGCTTGTGCAATCCGGGATCGGATTTCCGCGCAGACAGCGCGATCACCAGAAAGGTTGGAAACAGGATGCCGATCTGCAGTTGCAGGAGCATGATGTCTTCAAAGGTTCGCAGTCCCTCCTTGATTCCAGCCTGAGCCTCTGGCGGAGCGACCTGCGACCCCTGCCACACCTGCTGGTACATCGTCGGAACAAGAATAAACCCTACCGCCACGAGCGTGGTCGCCAGGGCGATGCCCGCAATGCCGAGATGCCGATGATATTTCCGCTGGCCGGTCGCCTGCAGGACCGATTGGCCAAGGAGCAGCAGCAGGAATGCGCCCATGAGAGCCGCGTGGAAGTGGAGAGCCAGCGGAAAAGGCGGTCTGGCGCCGGCGTTTACCGCGGCGATCTTCTCAAGCGAGTCGGGAACGAAGCCGACCAGCGTGATCACGATGAAGCCAGAGGCAGTGAACACAAAGATCCATCGGTCGATCGTTTGCGCGAGGCTCCCTTGCGATGCAGAAGTCCTTCCGCCGGCAAGCGCACTGGTGACTGTGGACATGGCTGTTCCTCCCCGAGCTGTTCGAAATTACCACTTGCCAAATCGAGCAGGAAGGACTCAGAAATCCCCCAGCGGGCCGCGACGTCATCTCGTGTCGCATGCGCGCGTTGAGGCGCCATGCAGGCGCGGTTGCCCGACGGTCACATGTTCCGTGTGAGCGCGGATTGCGCGAAGACCAGCCCAATGGCGCAGCCTCAGCGGAGGAGGGAGAGATGACGGACAGATCCACAATCCTGATCGCACGCATCATGGGGCCGGCCCTGATCGCCTTTGGAGTGGCGTTGCTCGCAGGACAGGTGGATCTGCCGGCGCTGGTGGACGCTCTCGTCGCTGACTCGACCTTGCGTCTCTTTGCAGCAGCCATTTCCCTGATCCTCGGGCTGGTGCTTGTGGTGCTGCACAATCGCTGGCGGCGGCCGCCGGAAATCGCGATCACGCTCGCCGGATGGATATTGATCCTGCGCGGCGCGTCACTGCTCGTCGCGCCGCCGGCCATGCTTGAATCGTTCCGTCCGCTGATCGAGTCCACGGCGCTGCCCTGGATCTCTGGCGGCGTCATGCTGGTCATTGGCGCCTTGCTCGCCTTCACCGGCTTTGTCTCAAAGTTATCCTGACAACCGGCACGACGCTTCAGGTT
>DATBNA010000593.1:0-4390 GCA_036554545.1 Hyphomonadaceae bacterium | reverse complement strand
CCGGCGAGGGCGCGACTGCGGCAAGCCGGGCGTAGAGGGCTGCAATCTCCCTCCAGTCGGTATCAGAGGCGACCGCCGCTCGTGCATGGCAGGCAAGGATGGCGGCCTGCAGGGCGTAGAAGCCATCTGCGCCGCCAAGCTCCTCGGCGCGCGCCGAGGCCGCAAGGCCGCGGCGGATCAGCAGCCTGTCCCACCGCGCGCGATTCTGCTCGAGCAGCAGTACGGGGTCGCCAACCTCATCGATACGGGCCGGAGCGCGCGACGCGTGAAGCTCCATGAGACCCAGCAGGCCGTGGACTTCCGGCTCGTTCGGCATGAGCCCGGCGAGAATGCGACCGAGCCGCAACGCCTCGTCGCATAGCTGCGGGCGCATGAGGTCCTCACCGTGCGTCGCCGCATAACCTTCGTTGAAGATGAGGTAGACGACTTCGAGCACGGCGGGCAGTCGCGCACGTAATTCTGCGCCATGAGGAGTTTCGTACTCGAGTCCGGAATCCGACAGCGTGCGCTTAGCCCGTACGATCCGCTGCTGGATGGCGCTCTCGCTTGCCAGAAAGGCGCGGGCGATTTCTCCGGTTGTCAGGCCTCCGACCATACGAAGCGTAAGCGCCGTGCGCCCCTCGCGCGGGAGCAGGGGGTGGCAGGCCGTGAAGACGAGACGGAGGATGTCGTCGCCGATGTCATCGTCGAGTTGGGCGTCGAGATCGGGCATTGCGTCCTGCTCCGTCTCCAGTTCGTGCGCCAGCGTCTTGTGCTTGCGCGCCAGCATCTGGTTGCGGCGGATATGGTCGAGCGCGCGGCGTTTTCCTGCCGTGATCAGCCAGGCGCGCGGATTGTCCGGCACGCCTGACGCCGGCCAGGTCTCCAGCGCCAGCACAAGCGCCTCCTGCGCCAGCTCCTCCGCCAGCGGCACATCGCGAAGCATGCGGGCCAGTATCGCGACCAGCCGCTGCTGTTCGGTCCGCCAGACGGCGAGGACCGCGCGATGTGTGTCGGCGACCGTCATGGCCGCCGACTGAAGCTCATCGCGCGCCAGAGGTCTAGCGCTGCGGAGTGTGCGGATCACCCATCATAGGGCGCAGCTCGCACACGCCTTCCCAGCCCTCGCCGAACTTGCGGTGGAGCTCCATGAAATCGAGTGCAGACTGGACGGCTTCCTCACGCGTCTTGAATTCGAAGATGGCGTAGCCGCCGACCACTTCCTTGCCTTCGGCCAGCGGCATGTCGGTGACGGAAACCTTGCCGCCTTCCAGCTTGATCTGGGCGCCGCCCATATGTGGAGGCATCAGGCCGCCGGAATCGATCATTGCGCCGGACTTGATGGCCTTCTCGGCCAGCTTGTCCATTTCCTCGAAGAGGCGCGCGGGCGGCGGTCCAGGGCGGCAGGTCTTGACCAGGTACATGTAGCGCATTTGGGGTCTCCTTTGGGTCATTCAGCCACAGGACGAACGGGGCGGGCGGCGATCGACAGGGACAATCGAAAAATTCCATGCGGCTGGGAAGAAAGACCAGGAAGAGCAGGATTTCGCCTCCGCAGCGGCGGGTATCGCGCGCCTTGCCGGTTTGAGGTATGAGCCCCGCCCAAGAGCAGCCGATGTCCGTTGAACTCGACCTTTCCCGAAAGCCGGCAGCCGCCGGGCCCTCCAACCTTGCGGGGTTGGGGCGCGAAGCCCTGCGGCAGGCCATGATCGCGGCCGGAGTCGAGGAAAAGAAGGCCCGGATGCGGGCGAGCCAGCTGTGGCGCTGGATCTACCACTACGGCGTCTCCGACTTCTCGCAGATGACGGATGTCGCCAAGGAGCTGCGCGCCGTGCTCGCAGACAAATTCGTGCTCCGGCGTGCGGACATTCGGGCGGCGCAGCAATCCGTCGACGGCACGCGCAAATGGCTGATCGGCTATGGGCCGAATGTCGAAGCCGAATGCGTCTACATTCCCGATGTCGGCAAGGCGGGAGCGTTGTGTGTCTCGAGCCAGGTCGGATGCACGCTGACCTGCACCTTCTGCCACACGGGCACGCAGAAGCTGGTGCGGAATCTTTCGGCGGCGGAGATCGTCAACCAAGTAATGATTGCGCGCGATGCGCTTGAGGAATGGCCGACGGCGGAAAAGCCGCTGAATCTCGGGGATCGCCGACTCACCAACATCGTGTTCATGGGCATGGGCGAGCCACTGTACAATCTCGACAACGTCGCCGAGGCGATCGACACGATTGCAGACGGGGATGGCGTCTCGATCTCGCGGCGGCGGATCACGGTTTCCACCGCGGGCGTGGCGCCGAAGATTCCGGAGCTGGGTGCGCGCACTGGAGCGATGCTGGCGATCTCGCTGCATGCGACGAATGACGACCTGCGCAACGAACTCGTGCCGCTCAACAGGAAGTACAATCTGAAGGAGCTGTTCGAGGCCATCCGCGCCTATCCCGACCTGTCGAACTCCAAGCGGGTGACGTTCGAGTATGTGATGCTGAAGGGCGTCAACGACACGCTGGCCGAGGCCAGGGATCTGGTGCGGCTGATGAAACACGTGCCGGCGAAGATCAACCTGATCCCGTTCAACCCCTGGCCGGGCACGAAATATGAGTGCTCGGACTGGGAGACGATCGAGGCGTTCGCCGAAGTGCTGAACCGCGCCGGCTATGCGAGTCCGATCCGTACGCCGCGGGGCAGGGACATACTTGCCGCCTGCGGCCAGCTGCGCTCCGAGAGCGTCAAGGAAAAGGCCAGCGAACGGCTGAAGAAGCGCCTGGCGGAGAAGGAAGCACAATGAAGCGAGCCATCGCGGCTCTCATGCTCGCTGCGCTCCCGGCGCCTGCGTTCCCGCAAGCGCCTGCCGCAACGCAGCTTGATGCCGAGGGCA
The DNA here is from genome assembly GCA_036554545.1 of Hyphomonadaceae bacterium. GTDB lineage: Bacteria > Pseudomonadota > Alphaproteobacteria > Caulobacterales > Hyphomonadaceae > UBA7672. The sequence continues at coordinate 1,533 of DATBNA010000593.1, read as the reverse complement.
GGGTTCTGCTCGACCGCTTCATCGTCCTGTTCAACAAGGGTGATGTCGCCGGCCTGACGACCGACGTCTACGTTGGCGCCGATGCGGCCGCCCTCGACGCGCAGTTCAAGGAGCTCCGCGCCGACAGCTTTGGCAAGCTTGAGGCCTATTCTGCGGGCTTCTGCTCAATCGACGCGGACCACGGCAGGGCGCTGCTCAAGTTCGCGCGCATCTACACCTTCGGCGGCAAGATGAATGACGATGAGGCGAAGGTGTTCGACCTCGTGAAGACGCCGGCCGGCTGGCGCATCGCGAAGGAAGCAGAAGCGCCGTTCGACGCTGTTTTGAGCTGCTAGGCGTCAGGGCGCGAAGCTTTCGACTGTATCGCTGGTGTCGTTACCGCTGGGCCGCTTGGCGCCGCCGACAAGCCAGATTTCGCCGTTGAGGGCGACAGCGCCAAGGCCGTGACGCGGCGTGGGCATGGGCGTGGCTCCGGTCCAGGCGTCGGTCTTCGGATCGTAGATCCACACTTCCGGATGCACGCGGCCGCCATTGTCGAAATACTCGCCGCCGAAGACGTAGAGTCTGCCGCCCATGGTCGCGGCCGCGTTTCCACCCGCGCCGGAACCTTTCGGCATTGGCGCGGCGTTGCGCCAGCGGTCTTCCTTCGGGTCGTAGACCTCATGCGCATCGGTTGGGCCGCCAGCCACGCTTCGCCCGCCGGCGACGTGCCAGCGGCCGTCGATGACGGCGCCGGCTGCGCTGTTTCGGGCCGAGAGCGCCGGCGCGGCGTTGCGCCATTTGTTGGCGGCAGGATCGTAGACGAGGTGGCGCGTCACATCCTCATGGTCGCCATAGGCGAGGTTGGCGGCGCCCTTCGGCCTCCGCCCGCCAACGACGTGGATGTTCGCGCCCAGGCTTGTAGCGACGACTTCGGCGTGCGGCTCGGGCGCTGGCGTCAGCGTGGACCAGCTGTTTCCGGCATCATCGTAAAGCAGCGTATCGGTCGACATGATCCAGTTCACGGCGCCGGGATTCGTGCCGAAGCCGCCCAGCAGATAGAGGCGGCCATTGTGAGCGACGGCGTGCGGGTGATGGCGCACGGCAGGCAGTGAAGCGAGGCTTGCCGCAGCGCCGGTTTTTGGGTCGTAGGCGATGTGACGATCCGAGACGCCGACGACGCGGCCGCCCTGTCCCAGCAGCCCGCCGGCGATGTGAATGCGGCTGCCATGGCCGGCAGGATAGATTTCCTGCACTGCGAAGGGCAGCGGCGGACGGCTCGTCCAGCTTCCACCGCCGCGCTTCGTGACCGCGGCATTCTGCGCCGAGGCGCTTTCCGTGCACGCGATGAGGCTGGCGCTGGCGAGTACGGCTGTGCGTCGCGTCAGGTGCATCGTGGTCTTCCTCGACGATCGATGGGGAAGCGATAGCATGCTTGCATAATGAAGGGGATCACAGGGATGAGACTGCTGGCTGGCGCGCTGCTGGGTATCGCCGTCGGTGCGTGTGCTTCCGAGCCGGCGGAGGGGCCGCCTCTGGCGCCGGAGATGGCCG
>DATBNA010000575.1:0-12884 GCA_036554545.1 Hyphomonadaceae bacterium | reverse complement strand
CGCGATACGCGGGGTTGAAAGGCGAGGGGCGTTCGGGCGCGGGGCCGTTGCGGGCATTGGCAGGTCGGTCGGCATGAAATCGACGGCGGTGGGTTCGATCTGGATGCCAAGCGTGTTGAGCGCCATGGAGACGAGCTGGTATTGCGCCGCGGTGAAGAGCAGCTCCATCACCTGCTGGTCGGAATAGGTCTTGCGCAGCTCCGCCCACGTGGCGTCGGAGATGATAGCGTCATAGCGCAGCTCGTCGGCCATTGCGATGACAGCGCGGTCGGCGCCGGACCAGCCGGCGTCGCGACCCTGCGCGATGCGGCGCAGTTCATCGTCGGTCATCCCGGCTTGCGCCTTGGCGATGCGGGCGTGCTGCGACCATTCGTAGGGGGACTGGCAGAGCCAGCCCATCCGCAGCATGGCGATCTCGCGATGTCGCGGCGTGATCGAGGAGCCGTTGAGGATGAACTGACCGAGTGGCGACCAGCGGTTGTAGAGGTCCACGTGGTGGACGAGCGTGCGGTAGATGTTCAGGTTGGCGCGGCTGCCCAGCATGTCGCGCTGGGCTTCGGTCAGGGTTGCGGGGTCGGCCACGGCGAGACGTGGTTCAGTGAGGCGCGGGGAGAAGCCGCCGGAGCCGCCGAAAGTCGGCAGCGTCGCGCAGCCCGCGAGGAGGAACGCCGCCGCAATCGTCGCAAAGCGCCGTTTCATCTTCTGTCCTCCCCTTTTTTGTTGGGGTCAGACTTGCATGTTGCGGTGACGTTCGCCAGCGGCCGCGACGATGAAGTCCAGGGGTGCGCGCCGGTCTGCCGAGGCGACGAGGTCGGCGATGGTCGTGGAGCCTGCCGCGAGGTGCCAAGCGGCAGTGCGGAAGGCTTCCATGGACGTCTTGCCCGTCAGTGCGTGCAGCGCCAGCACGTCCTCCACCAGCACCAGTCGGGGGCCGTGCTCGTAACAGCCGAGCAGGCACGACAGCAGCGCCACGTGATCGAAGGCGGCGACGAGCACGGTCTCGCCGCGCCAGCCTTCGAGCTGGGAGGAAAGGCCCGGCGACTCGGAGACAGACCGGCCCGAGCGAAAGAAGACGCGTTCAGACTTCAGCGGCCGCATCGCGCTGACGCGCGCGTCGCCATCGCTCTTCAGCGCAGATGCAGACGGGCGCCGACGCGCGTGCACGATCGTCCAGCCGAGACGGCGGCCCATGGTGAGAAGCTGGCGCGCAGCGAAGATCGCCTGCGGATCCGGCTCGATGCCGAGCGCGGGATCGACCTGGAGGTCGATGCATAGGAGATGGCCGAGCGCTGAGCCCATGACGTCACGCGACGGCAGGACGAACGGCCGACCGGTCGAGCACGTTCTCGCGGTCCCAGTCCCCCTCTGGTCGCATGATCACATAAGGATCGGCGTCGATGGTCAGAGCGTCCTCCCGCGGTTCGAGTTGCCGCGAACACTCCACATAGTCGTAATCCGAGAACCGGAAACCCTCTCTTCCTTCACGAGGATAAAAACCGAGCTGTTTCCAGAACGGCACAAGGCGCTTCTGGATGTAGCCGATGACGTGGATGTAGCCCTTGCGCCCGATGAGATCGACGGCGGTCTCGATCATCAGCTTCACCAGCGCGCCGCCGCGCACATGCTTCATCACGCACACGCGCTCGATCTTGGCGAAGTTCGCGAACCAGCGGATGCGCAGCGTTGCGACGGGCTCGCCGCGCAGATAGGCGATGAGGTGGGCGGCGGAGAGATCGTTGTTGTCGAACTCTTCGTCGTACGGGCAGTCCTGTTCGGCGAGGAAAACCGACGAGCGGATCGCGACCACCTTCATGTAGTCATTAAGGTTACGCACGACCTCGACGGTGAGGTCGTTCGCCCTGTGGTTGTTCTTTACGGACATCATGCTGCGTTTTCATCCATGACAATGCAGCAGCGCCAGTAGAGGTGGGGCGTCGCGCCAAAGGGGGGAAAGCCGAGATGGCGCATGATGCGCGCACCGGCCTCGGTCGTGTCACGACCGAAGAACGGAAGATCCGGGAAGTGATCGTCGATCAGCTTGCGCAGCGCGAGCACCAGCGCGCCGCGCGAGACCTGGTCGCGTCCGCCATAGGCCCAGCAGTAGAAGCCGGCGAGTGGCTGGCCGAGTCGCGCCACCCATTTGGCCTGGATGTGGGCGGCGTCGAACTCGCCCGATACCAAAGCGTCCCGTCCGGCGATGGTGAGCGCGAGGGGAGCGAGGAACCCTGTCACCTGTCCGTTGCGCTTGACCGCCCAGAGTGCGGCGTCGGTCAGGGCGTCGACCCGCCGGATCTCTTCGAGCGAGGCGAGGCCGGGGCCGATTTCGGCGACTGCCAGCCCATGGATGTCGGCATAATCCTGTTCAGAGTCAGGGCGCACCAGCTTAACCGACGCCATCATGGCGTGGGACGCGCCGGGGGCGTATTTTGGGTGGAGGCGCTCACCTCCGATGCCTCGAAGCGCGGCATCTGCGTCAAAAGCGGCCGTCCCCCTCATCGTACCCCAGACTCTTTCGTTAATATTGGTATAACCTTTCAGCACAAACTGTGGGTTGGCGCTTCGGCGATTAGGGCAGAACGGGTATGACCGTGGAGAAGGCAATAGAGCGCTCTACGCGCGAAGTGGTCGATTGGTCGGACCTGCGCACCTTCTATGCAGTCGCGACAGCCGGGTCGATGAACGCCGCCGCCGAACAGCTTGGCGTCACCCAGTCGGCGATCTCGAAGAGACTTGGCCAGTTAGAGTTGCGCCTTGGCGCGCGCCTGCTGGAGCGCTCTCCCACCGGAATCCAGCTGACCGAGGCGGGCGTCGAGGCGCTCGATCATGTCACCACCATGATGCGGGCAAGTCAGTCGCTGGAGAATACACTCAAGGGACTGGAGACCAGGCCGCACGGTGAAGTCAAAGTGTGGTCGAACGACGGAATACTTGCCTACTGCATTACGCCGAACGTGTCCGGTTTCCTTGCCGAGAACCCCGGTCTCAGACTCTCCATTCTGTCTGACCGCTATCTGCCCAAGGCCGGACCGGGCTATGCCGATGTAGTGGTCAGCTTCGAACAGCCCAAGCAGGCGGAGGTAATCTCCTTCCCGCTGGCGACCCTGCACTACTGTGTGTTCTCGAGCCGCGACTATATCGAGACCTATGGTGCGCCCTCGGGTCCGCTCGATGTCGGCAACCACCGGGTGCTCAATCATACCCTCTATGCCGAAAATCCGGGCTGGAAGGACAAGACCACCCAGATCGCGGCGCTGGTCGAGCCGGCCATCATCACCGATTGCAGCGCGGCGCTTTTGCAGGCAACGGCGTCCGGCGCCGGAATATCTGTTATGCCCAGCTATGCCGCCCGTCTCGACAGCAGGCTCACCGCTCTGCCCATTCCGCCGCTGGCTTCTGTGAAGGTCTGGCTCAGCTATCACGAGACCGCCCGGCGCGTGCCACGGATCCGGACCGTGGTCGACTGGATGCGCGAGATCTTCGATCGCAAGAAGAATCCGTGGTTCCGGGAAGAGTATGTGCCCCCCAGCCTGTTCGATACGCCGCCTGCGGGCGGATGGCCCGACGAGCGGGTCGCCGGTTAGGCGACTTCGATCTCAGTACATTGCCGGATAGCCGCGTAGCCTGACTGCCGCCTCCCGCAGGCCTGGTGTGCGCACGCAGTGGCGAGGTGCGTGGTATGGCAGCCGGAATTGCCCATAACGGTCCGAGCCGTGAGCAACTGATCCACGCGCTCTACGAGGGCGGTCGAACTCGAACACAACCTGATGTGCGCGCATCTCTTCGCCGCCTTCGGCATGAAGTCGGCAGATGAGGGATTGTCGGCGAGGCAAGCCGATGCGGTGAGCCGCTGGCGCAGATCGGGTGCGGGCAATCTTGCGATAAGCGCAGGGACGGGGCGCGTCGTGGTGCGGATCAAGGGCGCTAGGCTGTGCCGATGTGGCGGATCGAAGAACAAGCCGTTCTGCGATGCGACACGCAAGGAGATCGGCTTCAGAAGCTGATCGTCGATTTGTGATCGGCAGCTTACCGATACTTGTTGCCGCACCGCAGGCAGGCACACAGTTCCTGCCCCAAAGACTCCATATTCCGCAGCAGAATCCGTTCCTGAAACCAAGTTAATGTTGGGGTCAGAGCCTTTTCATGCAGCGGGCGTTTCTGGTGACCAGATAAGTCCGCGAGCCTCCCAACCTCGGAAACGGACACGGAGTTAGGAATGAAACGTGGAGCAATTATCGGCGCGACGGGCGGTCTGATCGCCGGCGTCAGCCTTGGCGCCCTGGCGCTGGCGGCGCCTGGATGGGCGTCCCTCAATGGAGTTCACGGGGCGCAACTGAGCGCTCCTGTCGTGGCGCAGCAGGCTGCGCCGGTCGCCGCACAGCAGGGCCGCTGGGGCGTCGTCCCCAATCTTTCGGACCTCGTGCAGCAGGTGTCCCCCTCGGTCGTGCAGATCCAGGTGCGCTCGCCTAACAGCACGCGGCTGATGTCGGGACCGGGCCGTGAGGGCAATCCGTTCGAGGGCACGCCGTTCGAGGATTTCTTCCAGCGCAACTTCCCGGGCGGCCAGGCGCAGCCAGGTCAGGAAATGCCTGACCGCCGCGGCGCGGGCTCGGGCTTCCTGATCCAGGGCGGCTACATCGTCACCAACAATCACGTTGTGGACGACGCCTCGCGGATGACCGTCGTGTTCGACGACGGACGCGAGATGACTGCGACGCTGGTCGGCACCGACCCCAAGACTGATCTCGCGGTCATCAAGGTGGATGGCGGCAACCTGCCGCCGGCGCTTGCCTGGGGCGACAGCACCCGCGCTCGTCCAGGCGACAACGTCTTCGCCATCGGTTCGCCGTTCGGCCTCGGCAACACTGTGACCGCCGGGATTGTCTCGGCGCGCGGCCGCAGCCTCGGCCAGTCCTATGACGACTACATCCAGGTCGATGCGCCCATCAACCAGGGCAACTCGGGCGGTCCGCTCTTCGATGCGTCCGGCCGGGTGATCGGCGTCAACTCGGCGATCTACTCGCCGACCGGCGGAAACGTCGGCATCGGCTTCTCGATCCCCGCGGACCTCGCACAGAACATCGTCCAGCAGATCATCCAGAACGGCTCGGTCGAGCGCGGCTGGCTCGGCGTCGGCATCCAGGAAGTGACGCCTGAGATCGCGGCTGGCCTGAACCTGCCGTCTGCAAAAGGCGCGCTGGTGAACCTCGTGAACGAGAACAGCCCGGCCGCCCGCGCCGGCGTGAAGGAGCGCGACCTCATTGTGGCTTATGGCGATCGCGAGATCAGGGACCTTACCGACCTGACGCGCGCCGTGGCCGACACCAAGGCCGGCACGACCAAGGACCTGAAGATCATCCGCGATGGCCGCCAGCAGACGCTGAAGGTCAGGATCGACAAGCTCGCGGCTGAGGCAGGCGAACCCACGCGGCTCGCCGGCGCCTCGCCGAGCTCCGCCGGGGCCCTTTCCATGTCGGAGCTGGGACTTGGTCTGGCCTCGAACGGCGACGGTCTTGTGGTCGCCAATGTGAAGGTCAACTCGGCGGCCTTCGACGCCGGTTTGCGGCAGGGCGACAAGGTGATCTCGATCAACCAGGTCGATGTGAAAACGCCGGACGCCGCGAAGAAGGCGGTCGACGAGGCGAAGAAGCAGAAACGCAGCGCTGTGCTGATGCAGGTCGAGCGCGACGGCCAGCGGCGCTTCGTCGGAGTTCCTTTCTCGGAGGGCTAACCCCTTCGAGAGAGTGCGGGCGCGGCCGTTCCGCCGTCCGTCCCCCCAAGTAGACGGGACGGCCGCGCCTGCTCCTTCTCAGACCGTTCGGGCTTCCGGCGCGACCGTTCGCGGCTTATTTCTATGACCATGCGCATCCTTGTCATCGAGGACGAAACCCGCACGGCTGATTTCATCGAGAAGGGCCTGAAGGAAAAAGGCCACGCGGTGGACGTTTGCCGAACGGGGCCTGAGGGCCTGACGTTCGCGCTCAATGGCGAGCACGACGCCATCGTTCTTGATCGCATGCTGCCGCAGATGGACGGACTCACCATCCTCAGGACGCTGCGCGCCGAGGACAAGACGACGCCGGCGATCATCCTTTCAGCCCTTGGCCAGATCGATCATCGCGTCGAGGGGCTGAAGGCAGGCGGCGACGACTATCTGGTAAAGCCCTTTGCCTTCTCCGAGCTGATGGCCCGCATCGAGGCCATCGTCCGCCGCCGCGATCCGCGTGCGGCCGAGCAGACCGAACTGAAGACCGAGGATCTGAAGCTCGACCTGGTTGGAAGGAAGGCCTATCGCGGCAAGCGCGAGATCGAGCTTCATCCGCGCGAATTCGCCATCCTCGAATACATGATGCGCAATGCCGGACGGCCAGTGACGCGCACCATGCTGCTTTCCCATGTCTGGGGCTACCAGTTCGAGCCGCAGGCGAACGTGGTCGATGTCCACATCTCACGGCTCCGCAAGAAGATCGACGGGCCCGGGGACAAGCCGCTGATCGAGACGCTGCGAGGCGAGGGCTATCGCATAAGGGCCGCAGCGTGATGCGATGAAGGGGCTGGCGCTGGGGACGCTGAGCGCGCGGGTGATCGGGCTCTCGGCGCTGATGACGCTGGCCATCATCGCCGCGGCGTTCACGCTTACCTACGTGTCCGCGACGCGCATTCTCGAGCAGGAAACCGCGGAAGTTGTCGAGGCCGAACTGCGTGGCATCGTCGAGAGCGTTGACCTGCGCGATCCGGGGACGCTGATCGGGGCGATCCGCGACCGGGCGCGCGGGGAGTCGGAGGCGGTCTATCTGTTGACCGACGGCGACGGACGCAAGCTTGCAGGCAATCTCAATGCATGGCCTCCGGGCGTCGCGATGGACGGAAGCTGGATCAATCTCCGCGTCGTGCGCACCTCGACCGGGCAGCAGATCGAGATCGGCGCGCGGGCCTATCTTGCGCCCTATAACACGCGGCTCCTGGTCGGGCGGGACCTGAAGGCGCAGCGCGGCTTCCAGGCGGCGTTGATGGAGGCAGGCGCCGTGGCGCTGATTGCCGCGGTGCTGCTGGCGGCGGCGTCGGGCTTCGTGCTCAACCGGCTGGTCATGCGGCGCATCGGCGACATCGACGCGACAGCGCGGGCGATCGTGGCCGGCGACCTCACGCATCGCATACCGGTGCGGCCTGGCGAGGACGAGTTCAGCCGGCTGGCGGTGACGCTCAATGGAATGCTGGAACGGATCGAGGACCTGGTGACCGAGCTGCGGACGGTGACCGAGAGCCTGTCACACGACATGCGCACGCCGCTGACGCGCCTGAAGACACAGATCCAGCGCGCGGCGGATGCGGACCTCGATGGCCCGGTGCGGCGCGAGGCGCTGGGGCAGGCCTCAGACGAGGCCGACCGCATCCTCGCATCCTTCTCGGCGATTATCGACATTGCACGCGCCGAAGCCGGCATGGCGCGCGACCAGTTCACCGTGGTCGATCTTGTGGAAGTTGTTCGCGACATCCACGAGCTGCACCTGCCGCTCGCCGACGAGATGGGCGTGAAGCTTTCTTTCCAGAGCGATCCGTCGGTGAAGGTGAGAGGACATGAGCAGTTCCTCGCGCAGCTTGTCTCCAATCTGGTCGACAACGCCTTGAAGCATGGCGGGCAGGGCAAGGCGATCGAGATGTCGGTGCGGGCTGTCGATGGAAAGGCGGAGCTCACGGTGGCCGACCGTGGGCCAGGCATCCCGATGGAGCAGCGGGCAACGGCGCTGCAGCGCTTCGGGCGGCTCGATGCGTCACGGACGACGCCGGGCTCGGGCCTGGGCCTGTCGCTGGCGGCGACGCTCGCCCGCATGCACGACGGCGAACTCGTGCTGGAAGACAACGAGCCGGGCTTACGGGTCAGGGTCCGGATACCCCTGGCGGCGTGAACTCACCCTGTCATGCGGAACAGGGTCGTGCTCGACGTCATGTCGCCTGAGACGTTGAGGATTGCTTCGTCAAAAATGGGCGGCAGCGACCGCGACTCATTCCCGAAGGCGAAAGGCTCGGAGAAGACCTGTGTCCGTTCATCGCCATTCTCGTCGTGAAAGACGCTGAAGGCGTAGGCGCCGGGCGTTACATTGTTGAATACGAGTTCGACCGAGCCGGGCTTCGCGGCGGTCACAGCGACGAAGGTCCCGCAGGTCCGGACGCCGAACGCCTCGCGGTCGGTGCAGAGCTGGCCGCGAATTGTGCCTGCATCCGAAGCGACGCCATGCACGGCGACGGTCACTTTGTATCCGCCAGGTTTCGGCGGCGTCTGGGCCGAAGCGAGGGCGGCGCAGGCGAGGGCGAACAGTCCCGGAAGCACTCTCAAGGCACGATGCATGTCCCAACCTCCCTTTTCGAGCCGGACCGGCTCTTGAAGGTGTGAGGGGTCTTAACGGCCGATTGGATGCGTCAGGCCGCCGTTTGTTGGCTTTTTGCGGGTAGCGGCGCTGTCTCGCCGCGGCGCCCGGCAGGATTTGCCTACTCTTTCTTAACCACTTCTTTGCGACGGTTAACGGGTCAAAAACCATAACCGGAGCTGTGGCCCATGAACGGCCTGGAAGTTCTCGACTTCGGGCGCGACGCCCTTTGGACGACGGTGCTGATGTGTGCGCCGGCGATGATCGCCGGACTCGTCGTCGGCCTTGCGATCGCATTCTTCCAGGCGCTGACGCAGGTGCAGGAAATGACGCTGGTGTTCGTGCCGAAGATCATCGCGATCTTTGTCGCGCTCGTGCTCTTCCTGCCGCTGATGGGCGCGCTGCTGGGAGGGTTTGCAGAACAGATCTTTGCACGGATAGCGGCCTTTTAGGGAGCGGCGTTGGACTGGCTGAACCAATATGCGTGGATCGGGGCGCTGCTGTTCGCGCGTCTCGGCGCCGTGATGATGCTGGCCCCGGGCTGGGGTGAGCAGGCGGTGCCCGCGACCGTGCGGCTGGCCGCAGCCATCCTGGCAACCGCAGCGCTCGCGCCATCGCTTGTGGTCAACGCGCCGCCTGTGCCGGCGAATGCGGCGGCGGCGATCCCGCTGATCGCGACGGAGGTCATGATCGGGCTCCTGCTGGGCGGCGGGGCGCGCCTCATGATGAGCGCGCTGCAGGTGGCGGGCGCAACGGCCGGCATCGCATCCGGCCTTGGCTTTGCGCAGCAGCTCGATCCGTTCGCCAGCCAGCCGGCCGCGATCTTTTCCGGCTTCTTCTCGCTGATGGGCGTCGTGCTGGTGATGGCGGCGGGGCTGCACCGCATCATGATCGAGGCTGCGGCTGACAGCTACACGATCTTCCCTCCCGGCGCGTTTCCGCCGGTGGGCGATGCGACGACGTTCGTGATCGACGCGGTCTCCAACGCGTTCCGGCTCGGCATCCAGATCGCCGCGCCGGTTCTGGTGTTCTCCCTGATCTTCAACATCGCGCTCGGCCTGGTGTCGCGCCTCATCCCGCAGATCCAGATCTTCCTGATCGCCATGCCGCTGTCGGTGCTGCTTGGGGTAGCGGTGATCGCGCTGGGACTGGGCGGCGGACTGATGGTCTGGCTGGACGAGATGGAGCGCCAGGCGCGCTTTCTCACGAACGGATAGCGCATGGCCGAAGAGCAGGACAACAGCCAGAAAACCGAAGAGCCGACACAGAAGCGGCTCGAGGATGCGCGCAAGAAGGGCGACATCGCCAAGAGCCAGGACGTGCCGGTGTGGTTCCTTTTGCTGGCGTCGGCGGCGATCATGGCGGGCGCCGGCCCGCTCGCGGCGGGCATCGCCGATCCGCTGGCAAAACTGCTTGATCATCCGCACGCCTTCCGCCTCGCCGACGGCGGCGCCCAGAAGCTGATGTACGAAGTGCTGATGGCGCTGTTCGTGCCGCTGGCGGTGATCTTCGGTGCGATCACGGTGTCCTCGCTGATCGGGCATGTGCTGCAGCACCGGCCGCTGTGGACGTTCGAGAAGGTGAAGCCCGATCTCAACAAGCTCTCGCCCATGAAGGGCTTCCAGCGGATGTTCGGCGCGCAGGGGTGGATGAACCTCCTGAAGTCGGCGCTGAAGATTGCGGCGGTCGCGGCGGCGATGCTCTATGCCGTGTGGCCGGAGATGACGGCGATCACCGAGGCAGGCCGGCTGGAAGCCGTGGGCCTCATGCAGATCACGCAGGCGATCGCAGGCCGTCTGTTGCTGGCCTCCATCGTGGTGGTCGGCCTGATTGCGGCGCTCGATTTCCTCTGGCAGCGCTGGAGCTTCATGCGGCGGATGCGCATGTCGCGCAGGGAGCTGCGCGACGAGACGAAGCAGGCCGAGGGCGATCCGCACATCCGGGCGCGGCTGCGCCAGATCAGGCTCGAACGTTCGCGCAAGCGGATGCTGACAGCCGTCCCGAAGGCGACGGTCGTCATCACCAACCCGACACACTATTCGGTGGCGCTGCGCTATCTGTCGGAGTCGGACGCGGCGCCGGTGTGCCTGGCCAAGGGCGTCGACGAACTCGCGCTGCGCATCCGCGAGAAAGCCAAGGAGCACAATGTGCCGCTGGTCGAGAACGTCGCCCTTGCCCGGGCGCTGTTCGCCACGGTCGAGGTCGACCAGCATGTCCCGCGCGAGCACTTCGAGGCCGTCGCCAAGGTGATCGGCTTCGTCATGAACACGGCCAAGGGGAGAAAGAAATAAATGACCGCCCTCCGGAAGCCCCCGCAAAAACGGACCGAAAACCTGCCTCAAGTCAAAGACCTCGAAGCCCGCTTGCGCGGAAGCGCGAAACGGCCGAATCACACAAATGCAGACCCCGGAAACGGAACCCCCGCAATGCCCGATCTGAACGACCTTGGCCGCGACGAGGCAGTGGAAGTGACCCCGCCGATCGTGCGCAAGGGTTTCGACTATCTGCAGCTGGGATTCTGGGCGGCGCTGACTATCGCCGGTGGCGCCGCGGGCATGGCGCTGACCTGGAGCGAGGCGGTGGGACCGGCAGGCGTCGTCCTGGTGATCGCACTCGGAGCGATGGCCCTGGTTCTCGTCTTGTGGGCGATGCGCGGCGCGGGCCGCAAGCTGGGCGTGTTCCCGGAGAAGGGCGCGGCGGAGGCCGCGGCGCAAGCGACCAAGAAGTTGATCTGGCTGGAAGCGCTCGACGAGCCGGCGCTGATCTCCGACCGGGGCGGGGCGACCGTCGCCGCGAACCCGGCCTATCTCGAACTCTCGCAGGTGGCGCGCAATCTCAGCGAGGGCGGGCACGCGCCATCGATCGACCGCCTGTTCTCCGCCAATCCCGGCATGGCCGCGCCGATCTATCGGCTGTCGAAGGCGGTGAAGGCGGGCCAGCGCCGCACCGAGCTCCTGCCGGCCATCCTGGTCGGCGACTCCCACATTCCGATGCAATACGAAGCAAGCGTCGCGCCGCTCGGTCCGACGCGGGCGCTGTGGCGACTGCGGAAGATCGAGAACTCCGGAGAAGGCGCAGGCTCGGGCGATGCACGTGCGCTCTACGTCGAGGATGCGCCGGTCGGCTTCTTCTCGGCGCGGCGCGACGGCCGCATCGTCTATCTCAACCAGACCTTGCGTCAGATGCTCGGCCTGCCGGATGGCGACCACGCGCTGCGGCTTGAGGACATCCTTCGTCCTGAAGGTCTCAAGCTGATGAAGCGCGAAGTGCGCGGGGCGACCAGCCAGCGCGCTGAAGTGGTGCTTCGGGCGCGGGACGGCGTGGAAACCTCCGCGACGCTGATCACGACCTGGTCGGGCAAGGGCGGCGAGGCGCTGACGCGCTCGGTCGTCTATGTCGCCAGCGCGGCGGAACAGAATGTGCGGCGGGCGCCGGCCGCGGCGCAGGGCGCAGAGACAGTGCAGGCCGGACGCGCCGACGACACCATGTTCGCCGATGCGCCGTTTGGCGTGGTGCGGCTCGATGGCGAGGCAGTCGAAAGCGCGGTGATGCTCGACGCCAACCGCGCCCTTGTGGAGATGACCGGCGGACGGGCGCAGCCGGGCGCGCGGTTCGCGGATCTTTTCGTGGCGGACCAGGGAACCGCGGCGCTGGCCGAACAGCTCGGCAAGGCGCTTGACGGCGCCAAGAATTTCAAGCTGGCCGGCGAGATGCAGAAGTCGGTCGACGTCTTCATCGTGCTCGACAAGCAGGGCCGGCCGAGCGCGGCCTATGTCATCGACATGACGGAGAAGAACCAGCTCGAGCTGCGCGTGGCGCAGGGCGAGCGGCTGCAGGCGGTGGGCCAGCTCGCAGGCGGGCTGGCGCACGACTTCAACAACCTGCTGCAGGGCATCATCCTCAACGTCAACAAGCTGCAGGTCCGCCATCCTCCGGGAGATCCGACCTTCTTCGAGCTGAAGTCGATCAACGAGTTCGCCTCGCGCGGCGCCGAGCTGGTGCGCACGCTGCTGGCTTATGCGCGCAAGCAGGTGTTCCGCCAGGAAGCGGTCGACATCGCCGATGCGCTTACCGACTACTATGTGCTGCTGCGCGACATCATCGACCAGCGCATCCGGCTCGACATCGTGCACGGACGCGACCTGCCCAAGATCAAGGTCGACAAGAACCAGCTCGAGACTGCGATCACCAATCTCTGCACCAATGCGCGCGACGCCATGCTGGAGAAGAATGGCGGCGGCAACCTCACCATCAAGACCTCGCGAGCGGATGCGGCTGCCGCGCGCAAGGACGGGTTCGCGCATGTGGTCGACGGCGAATACGTGCTGATCGAGGTGATCGACGACGGCGCAGGCATCCCGCCCGAGATCATGGAGAAGATCTTCCAGCCCTTCTTCACGACGAAGGATGTGGGCAAGGGCACGGGCCTTGGCCTCGCCACGGTCTACGGCATCGTCAAGCAATCTGGCGGATACATCTATCCGGTCTCGAAGGTTGGACGCGGCACGACGTTCAAGATCT
>DATBNA010000505.1:0-7278 GCA_036554545.1 Hyphomonadaceae bacterium | reverse complement strand
CTGCGAGCAGGCGACGGTCTTTCGTCCGTCGCAGGTCTTGCAGGTCAGTTCCCCGACACCGGCGCATTTCGGGCATTTGACCACACCCAGCTTGTTGCAGGACGGGCAGGCCAGTGTCTCCTGATAGTGCTCGACATAGTGCGCGTCCGCCGCCTCATCCCATTTCTTGCGCTGCTTGCGCTCCGTGACCGTGCCGGCGCCCCTGCAGGTCTTGCACGTCACCGTGCCGGCCTTGTGGCAGGTTTCGCAGTCATTCGCGCCGCGCCCGCCGCAGGCCTCGCACGTCACCTGCTTCTCGCCACGGCAGAGCGTGCAGGTAGTGCGCCCGCTCGCATTGCACGCCGCACACGGCTCGACAAAGCCGAGCGGAGAGGTCTCGCCGAAGCAGGTTTCGACTGCCGGCCGCGCCGTCATGTCCTCGCCATGCGCCTCCGCCCACGCCGAAAGGCGCCGGGGCAGGGCGATACGCGCCGCCGCCAGCTGCGCCTCGCTGTCGCGCGCCAGCGCCCGTGCGTCGGCCGCTTCCTTGACCCCCGACGGCAGAGGGCCATTGCCGTCGCTCGCCTTTGTTTCGAAGGCGACGCGGAAGACCTGGCGCACCATGACCGGCACGGGCTCGTGACGGCTTTCGGTCATGGAGAGATGGGCGCGGCTGAATCGCGTCAACGGCTCGATGAAATCGCCGACCCTGAGCAGCAGTCGCGCGCCGGGATCACTTGGATCGGCCGCCTTCCTGTCCCTGCCAGCATCAGTTGGCGTCGCCACTCAGTCCTCTCACGCCCGCCTGTCTCCGGGTAGCATCGGGACGTGACGGGTCAAGCAAGTTCGCCCTCCCCGGATTCGTGTCGGGTCACGCATGCGGAAGCCTATGCAACCAGTCCGAAGTGGAGGACAATTCCGATCTCTTCGGCCATCCACGGTTGGAGGAAACAATGCGACGCGCCGTCTTTGCCGTATGCGGACTGTTCGCCCTGTCATTCGCTGGCGCAGCCTTCGCCCAGCAGGCCATGATGGTGTTCGGCGGCGGCTACGCCCGCGACTGCTATCATGCCGTGAAGGATCGCGAACCCGCGCTGAAGGCGCTCGGCGTCTGCAATACGGCGATCGGTGAAGAGGATCTCTCGCGCATCAACCTTGCGTCGACGCTGGTCAATCGCGGCATCGTCTACATGCGCGAGGAGAACTACGACCGCGCGATGCGGGATTATGACCGCGCGCTCAAGCTCATGCCCGACATGCCGGAGATCAAGATCAATCTCGGCGCCATGCTCTATCACATGGGCCAGTTCCGCGAGGCCATCGACGCGCTCAATGCCGGCGTGAAGGCGGAAAACACCGACGCGCGGGCAGCGGGGTTCTACAACCGCGCGCTCGCCTATGAGCGGCTTGGCGAGGTGCAGCTCGCCTACGATGACTATCGCGCGGCGCTCGCCGTCATCCCCGGCTATCCGCCGGCGGAGCGGCAGCTCAGGCGCTTCAGCGTACTGCCGGCCGGTCAGGCGGGCAGTTAGTCCGCCTTCGCATTCCGCACCGCCCAGTCGAGCGCAAAGTCGGCGATCTCTTCCCAGCCCGGCTCCATGCACAGCCAGTGCGACTTGCCCTTGTACTCCTTGAACTCGGTCAGCGAGGGCGACTTCTTCTGCTTGTTGTAGATAGCCTTCGCCTTGCTGGCGTCGGCGATGAGGTCCTTCTCGCGGCGCTCCTGATGACGGCGGAAGGTATCATGCACGGGATGCGCTCTCCACGGCGCCGCCGCGTCAGTTCAAGACGGGTTGTCCGACTGACCGGAAATCAGGCGCCGACCAGCGCAGGCAGGCCCGCCTTGCGACGCAGTTCCGATACCAGCCGCGTCGGCTTCAGCGCGCCGTCGGGCAGGTAGCACCACGGCAGGGCCGTAATGCTTCCGCCCATTTTTTCGAGATGCGGCCCCAGCGCGTCGTCGGCCCGCACCATTTGCATCAGGAATGCGAAGTTGTTGTGCGCGAAGGTTGTTTCCGCACGGCTCATCTCGCTCTCGGAGGCGCGGTTCCAGAAAAGGCGGTTCATCGAGCGGATATGATCCGTGAAACCAGGATCCTGCAGTCGCGAGATGTAGGCCTGTCTCAGCGCCGGATCGAAGCTCATGCTGAAATGCCATTCCTCGATGTGGGCGAACGCCGCGATGGCGAGCCACGCTGCGTTGTGCGGATTGCTGGCGTAGCCATTGGCGGCCTGCCACATCTCCTCCGTCGATCCGTGCGCCCGTGGAGAGACGAACATCACATGGTTGAGGGCCGCGTAGATATTTGCCTCTCCGGTGGCGTCGATGCGTCCGAGCAGGTTGTTGAAGGTCGCGCGGTCCTTGCCGGAATACATGTCCGCGCGGAGCTGCAGGGCCAGGTTCGCGCTGTCGTGTGGATTGCGTCTGGCGCTTTCGACGAGCAGCCGTTTCGCTTCGGCGAGAATGGGAGGGATGCCGGCCGCAGTGGATTTCGGAGCGCGGCGGGTGATCAGGTCTTCGATGGCAGTCGAAAACTGCGCCAGGCAGACTCCCGCCTGGATTGTCAGGACCGCGCTGTCGGCATCTTCCGGCCATGTCACCGACCCGCGCTTCGCCAGTTCGCCGATCCCTTGCACGAAGTGATAGCGATCGCTGGGAGGCTGATGCCAGTACAGGCTGGTCAGGGCGGCCCACTTGCCCTTCAGGACGTGCTCCATGCCGAGCGCGGTGTCCGGGTGGCCCTCTGTTCGGTCGAAGGCGGCATCTTCGGTTCTGACGTAAACGCCGCCGCGGTTCCGCCACATGCGAAAGATCGCGAACAGCATCAGCACGAACAGGACGACGTAGAAGACCGACATGTCGTCTCCCCAGGACACGGCACGCTAACAGTGCGGTACGTTTGAAAGCAAACAGCCGCTCCGGTGAGGGAGCGGCCGCTGCATCAGTGCTTTGGAAGAGGGGACTACTCCGCGTCCTCGGTGGCCTTGTGGCCGCCGCCTTCGCCGCCGCCTTCACGGCGCGGACGATCGCCACGATCACCACGATCGCGTCCGCCGCCGCCACGGCCACGGCCGCCCCGATCGCGGTCGCCGCGCGGACGGTCGCCGCGGGGCGGGCGATCGCCGCTCGGGCCGTCGTCGGTGACGCCCTCGATGGCTTCGCCGGTCTGCTGGTTCACGGCTTTCATCGACAGGCGAACCTTGCCGCGATCATCGAAGCCGAGGAGCTTCACCTTCACGGTGTCGCCCTCCTTCACGACGTCGCTCGGCGAGTTCACCCGCTCAGCGGCGAGTTGGGAAACGTGCACGAGGCCGTCCTTGGCGCCGAAGAAGTTCACGAACGCGCCGAACTCCATCACCTTCACGACCTTGCCTTCGTAGATCATGCCGACTTCCGGTTCGGCCGTCAGGCCGTGGATCCATTTCTGGGCGGCCTCGAGGCTTTCCTTCTCGACAGCGGCGATCTTCACCGTGCCGTCGTCCTCGACATTGATCTTCGCGCCGGTCTTCTCGACGATCTCGCGGATCACCTTGCCGCCGGTGCCGATGACGTCCCGGATCTTGTCGACCGGAATCTTCATCGAGATCATCTTCGGAGCGGTGTCAGAGACGGTCTCGCGGGCGCCGGTGAGCGCCTTGTTCATTTCGCCGAGAATGTGCATGCGGCCTTTGTTCGCCTGCGCCAGCGCGGTCTTCATGATCTCCGACGTGATGCCCTCGATCTTGATGTCCATCTGCAGCGAGGTGATGCCGACTTCCGTTCCCGCGACCTTGAAGTCCATGTCGCCGAGATGGTCTTCATCGCCGAGGATGTCGGAGAGAACCGCGACGCCTTCCGGGTCCTTGATCAGGCCCATGGCGATGCCGGAGACCGGCCGCGAGATCGGCACGCCGGCGTCCATCATGGCGAGGGATGCGCCGCAGACCGTCGCCATCGACGACGAACCGTTCGACTCGAGGATCTCGGAGACGATGCGCAGCGTGTAGGGGAAGTCCTCTTCCTTCGGCAGCACGGCCTTCACCGCGCGCCAGGCCAGCTTGCCGTGACCGATGTCGCGGCGGCGCGGACCGCCGAGGCGGCCTGTTTCACCAACCGAGAAGGGAGGGAAGTTGTAGTGAAGGAGGAACTTCTCCTTCTTCGTGCCTTCGAGGCCGTCGATGTATTGCTCGTCTTCGGCCGTACCGAGCGTCGCGACGCAGAGCGCCTGCGTCTCGCCGCGGGTGAACAGCGCGGAGCCGTGCGTACGCGGCAGCACCGAGACCATGGCCTCGATCTGGCGGACCTGGTCGGTCTTGCGGCCGTCGATCCTGACGCCGGTGCGGATGATGTCGCCGCGAACGACCTTCGCTTCGGCTTCCTTGAAGACTTCCTTGAACACCAGCGGGTCCATGCCGTCCGGCATGGTTTCGGACTCGACGAGCGCCGCCTTGGCTTTTTCGCGGGCCGCGTCGACGGCGTCGTGACGCTGTCCCTTGTCCTTGATCCGGTAGGCGGCGGAGAGGTCCGCGCCAACCAGGTTCTGGATCGCCTTCAGTTCGCCCGAGCGGTCGATGGGCTCGAATGCGAACGGCTCCTTGGCGGATTTCTCGGCGAGGCGGATGATCGCATCGATCGCCTGCTGCGCGGCCTTGTGACCGGCCATCACTGCGCCAAGCATGACGTCTTCCGAAAGCTCCTTCGCCTCGGATTCGACCATCATCACCGCGTCCTGCGTGCCGGCCATGACGAGGTCGAGCTGGGTGTCTTCCATGTCGGCGGCGGTCGGGTTGATGATGTACTGGCCGTTCTTGTAGCCGACGCGCGCAGCGCCGATCGGGCCGTTGAACGGCGCGCCGGAAATCACCAGCGCCGCCGATCCTGCAACCATGCCCACCACGTCAGGATCGTTCTCCTGGTCATAGGAGAGCACGGTCACGATCAGCTGGACTTCGTGCTTGAAGCCGTCGGCGAACAAGGGGCGGATCGGGCGGTCGGTGAGGCGCGAGACCAGCGTCTCTTTCTC
Organism: Hyphomonadaceae bacterium; assembly: GCA_036554545.1. GTDB lineage: Bacteria > Pseudomonadota > Alphaproteobacteria > Caulobacterales > Hyphomonadaceae > UBA7672. Next base: position 2,296 of record DATBNA010000505.1, on the reverse strand, counting down.
GGTCGGGCGCCCTTCGCGCTTGAAGTAGCCGCCGGGAACCCTGCCTGCGGCGTAGTATTTTTCCTGGTAGTCGACGGTGAGCGGGAAGAAATCCTGTCCCGGCTTCGGCGTTTTCGCGAACACCACGGTCGCGAGGACCGATGTCTCTCCGTAAGTGGCGAGGACGGCGCCATCCGCTTGCCGCGCCATGCGGCCTGTCTCGAGTGTGAGCGGACGTCCCGCCCAGTCGATGGTCACTCGCTGTATGTCAAACATCTCGATGCTTCTCTCTTTCCTGCATACGAAAACCCGCCGGACCCCGGTGGGCCGGCGGGTGGGTAGGACCCCGTCACTAGCGACGGAGGTCCAGCTCTGTGATGAGCGCCTGGTATCGCGCCTCATCTCTCGACTTCAGATAGTCGAGCAGTCGCCTGCGCTGCGACACCATTTTCAGGAGTCCGCGGCGCGAGTGGTTGTCCTTGGCGTGGCCTTTGAAGTGCTCGGTCAGCTGCGCGATGCGGTGCGAGAGGATCGCGACCTGCACTTCGGGGCTGCCGGTATCGCCCGAGGTGCGGGCGAATTTCTTGATCAGGGAGGCTTTCACCTCCGGCGTGATCGACATCGGGTTGCTCCTTAAATCCAGCCGCGTTGCGGCTATTCCTGGTTGAACACGCGAACCGGCATGAACCTGCCGGCCCGGACTTCGCCCAGCGCGACCGCGAGATCCTCGTCCCCATGCCTCTCGAGCGCGAGACAAATGCGGGAGGCATCCTCCCCGTTTACCGTACGGGGACGGCGCATCTCCCGAAACGCCTCGACCTGATGGGGCAGAAGGACGATCTCGCGCCCTTGCCTGAGCCTGGACGCCTCTTCCCCGGTGACGGCCAGCGCCGGGATGTCGTCCAGCGCGGTCTCGAGGGGGACTAGGGTGTCGTCCAGCGCGGCCTTATCGCTCATTTGCTCCAGGATGGAAAGCTGAATTGCCGCGTCCGCGGAAAAACGCCCGACCCGCGTCCGGCGCAGCGCCTGTACATGCCCCTCCGCCCCCAGCGCGGCCGCGAGGTCGCGCACCAGCGCCCTGATATAAAAGCCTTTTCCGCAGCGAATGAAGAAGATCGACTCGTCCGGATTGAGCCAGTCCTGCAGCCGCGCCTCATGGACGCAGACCTTGCGCGGGGCCAGCTCCACGGTCTCGCCCTCGCGGGCCAGGTCATAGGCCCGCTCCCCGTTCACTTTGATGGCTGAAAACTGCGGCGGAACCTGCTCGATGTCCCCCTGGAACCGTTTCAGCGCCTCCTCGATCTGGTGTTTGGTCGGCCGCACGTCGGATGTCGCCGTCACCGCGCCCTCGCGGTCCTGCGTCGTCGTCGATGAGCCCCAGCGGATGGTGAAGACATAGTCCTTGTCCGCCTCCATGACGAAGCCGACCGTCTTGGTCGCTTCCCCGAACGCGATGGGCAGCACGCCCGACGCCAGCGGATCCAGCGTGCCTCCATGCCCCGCCTTCTGCGCATTGAACACGCGCCTGCAGATCGCCACGGCCTTCGTCGAGGTCACGTCTTCCGGCTTGTCGAGGACCAGCCAGCCATGAACCGGCTCGCCCTTCTTGCGGCGGGACATTCGTCTTTCTCCAGGCGCGGCGGAGGATCGAACTCCAGCCGGGTCGAGTTGAGGGCGAGGGGAGTAGGCGCGTCGGCGGGCGTGGTCAACCCTCCGCTCGCTACTCTCCCGTCGTGTCATTCACGGGTAGGGGCCGAAGGCTCGCAACCCGAGAATCTCGGTTGGCTGTTCATGGGAACTCCCAAGATCTCCGTGACGCTCGAACCGCGATTCTCGGCACAAGGCCGAGAATGACGCTTTGAGCGCTGTCAGCGCTGCGGAAAATAGCTCTGTTGCCGGTTGCCTCGCAGGCCGTGTCAGGATCAGGTTGCAGCGGACGAGCGACACCTGCACGTCTCAACAAGGGAGCGATCCTGATGAAGCGACCAGCAGGCCGACTCGCCGCCGCTCTCGCCCTCGCGCTCCTTTTTCCCGCCACAGCACTCGCACAGACCGCAGAGCCCGCAACCGGCGCCGCCTTCTCGTGCAATAATGGGAGCAAGATGGTGCTGTCCTTCCTGGACAGCAGCGAGGGATTCTCCGCCATCGTCTGGCTGCAGGGCGAGAGCTACCGGCTCGCCCACCTGCCGCCGGAGCCCGGGCGTCCGCCCAAGGTGGTGTGGAGCGATGGCCAACATTCGCTCACCTGGAGCCGCGGCGTCAGCCTGATGTGGATGAGCGGATCGACCCACCTCATGTGCTGCCGCGGCGGCCACAG
>DATBNA010000441.1:0-3326 GCA_036554545.1 Hyphomonadaceae bacterium | reverse complement strand
TTCGCATAGACACCCACGGCGAACACCACGACCCAGTAGGCGAGGCCCGCCTTGCCTGCATCGAGCAGGAGCGTCGCAAGCGCTAGATCCCTGCGTCCTGTGCGCAATACGTTGGTTGCGCCGATATTGCCGGAACCGATGGAACGTATGTCGCCGAGGCCTGCTATCCTAGTGATGACGAGCCCGAACGGAATCGAACCGAGCAGATAGCCGACAATCGCCGCTATCGCGACGGCGCCGAAATATTCGCCAGACGCCAGGCTTTCCACCGGCCTTCCCCTCAACCGCGCTCAAACACGGTCGCGCCATTGACCCAGGTTCGCAAGACCCTGCCTTCAAGTTTGCGGCCGTCGAAGGGTGAGTTCTTGGAGCGCGACGACAGGTCGTCGCGGTCGCAGGCCCATGGCGTCTCAGGGTCGAAGAGGACGAGGTCAGCCGGCGCACCCTTCGCAAGGCGACCCTGCGGCAGGTCCAGCAGGTCGGCTGGGCCCGACGTTACAGGTTTCAGCGCTGTCAGCAGCGGTATATCTTCACGCACGGCCACGCTGAGAAGCGCGGGAAGCAGCGTTTCGAGGCCGACCGCGCCATAGGCGGCTTCGGCGATGGGCAGGCGCTTGTCTTCCGGCGGCTGCGGATCGTGTGCGGAGACAACGGCGTCGATCGCTCCACGCCTGAGCCCGTCGATTAGCGCCATGCGGTCACTTTCAGCGCGGAATGGCGGCTGTACCTTGCAGTAGGTAAGATAGTCGCCGACATCGAGTTCGTTGAAGAAGAGCGAATAGGACGCAACCGAGCACGAAACCTTCAAGCCGGCTTCGCGAGCGCGTTCGATGGCAGCCAGCGAACGCGCGGTCGAAATGCAGTCAGCGAGCAGGCGGACGCCGGTGGTTTCCGCGAGCATGAGGTCGCGTTCCAGCGCAATCCATTCAGCTTCCAGCGGTACGCCGCGCAGGCCGAGACGGGCGGCGAACGCGCCTGCGGTCATCACCGTGTTCCTTGAAAGAGCTGGCGTATCGGGACGCGATGCAACGAGCACATCAAAGCTTGCGGCGTACTGCATGGCGCGGCGAAGGACGCCGGCGTCCTCGACCGGCTTGTCGCCATTGGTGAAGAAGACGGCGCCGGCTTCCTTTATGAGGCCGATCTCCGACATCTTCTGGCCGTCGAGACCGACGGTGAGGCCTCCGGCCGGGCGTACCTTCACCTTGGCGACGCCGTCCGCGCGGCGCCTGATGAAGTCGAGCAGGGCGACGGTGTCGATCACCGGGTCCGTGTCCGGCATCACGACGAATGTAGTGACGCCGCCTGCCGCGGCTGCATCGCTCGCTGTCTCGAGCGTTTCCTTGTTCTCGGCGCCGGGTTCGCCAGTCTTCACGCGAAGATCGATGAGGCCTGGTGCAAGCGCTTTGCCCTTCGCATCGATCTTCACGTCGGCGACCGTGGTCTTGGTGATTGCGGGGCCGATGTCGGCGATGACGCCGCTCTCGATCAGGATGCCGCCTTTTTGGTCGCGGCCCGAAGCGGGGTCGAGAAGGCGAGCGTTGTATATTGCGGTACGGCCGGTCATCGGTTCTTCGCTCCGATCTCGGGCGCATTTCTAGCGAGCGTCTCCAGCACGGCCATGCGGACCGCGACGCCCATCTCGACTTGTTCGGTGATCAGCGAGCGCGTCTTGTGGTCGGCGATACCAGATTCAATCTCGACGCCGCGATTCATCGGACCGGGGTGCATGACGAAGGCGTTTGGCTTGGCGTGGCCGAGTTTCTCCTCGTCGAGACCCCAGAAATGGAAGAATTCGCGGGCGGACGGCAGATACGCGCCATCCATCCGCTCCTGCTGAAGGCGCAGCATCATGACCACATCGCAGTCTTTGAGGCCTTCGCGCATGTCGGTGTAGATCTTCGCGCCCCAGTCTGCGACGCCGGGCGGCGTCAGCGTGCGCGGCGCAACCAATCTTACTTCTGCGCCCAGTGTATTGAGGCAGGCGACGTTTGAGCGCGCGACGCGCGAATGGAGGATGTCGCCGCAGATGGCGATGCGGAGGCCGCCGATGTCGCCCACACGGCGGCGGATAGTGAGCGCATCGAGCAGGGCCTGTGTTGGATGTTCGTGCGTGCCGTCGCCGGCGTTGATGACCGCGCAGTCCACTTTCCGCGAGAGCAGCTTCACCGCGCCGGACGACGGATGGCGTATCACGAGCAGGTCGGGACGCATGGCATTGAGCGTCATGGCCGTGTCGATCAGCGTCTCGCCTTTCTTAACCGAAGATGTAGCGATCGGCATGGTGACGACGTCCGCGCCAAGGCGGCGGCCAGCGATCTCGAACGAGCCCTGTGTCCGCGTCGAGTTCTCGAAGAAGAGATTGACCAGCGTCTGGCCCGCGAGTGTGCCGGCGTGCTTCACCCGCTGGCGGTTGAGCTCCACATAGCGGTCGCCCAGATTCAGAAGCGTTTCGATGTCGAGCCGGTTCAGGCCCTCGATCCCCAGGAGGTGCCGGTGGGGGAAGGCGTAGTCCGCCATTGTGTCACCCGAGATTTTGGGGGGCATAGCGTGCGAGTCGGCCTCAAGCAAGCGGCGAGACGCAGCCGGTTCAGTTGGCTTGCTTAAGCCGGTCGATGGCTCCCTGCAGGATCCAGGCGGCGGCGAGCTTGTCTATCAGTTCGTCCCGGCGGGCGCGGCTGGTGTCGGCCTCCAGCAGCGCGCGTTCTGCCCCGGCTGTGGAGAGTCGTTCGTCCCAGAGTGCGAGGGGAATGTCGCGCTGCTCTAGGATGTTTCGCGCCAGAGCCCTGGCCGACTGCGCGCGCGAGCCTTCCGTGCCGTCCATATTGACGGGCAGGCCCATGACGATGCCGACGCAGCACCGCTGATCATAGAGCAGGAATAGCTTCTCCAGCGCTGGCGCCAGTTTCTTGCCGCGCACGATCGTTTCGAGCGCGCTGGCAATCAGACGGGACGGGTCACAGCTGGCGACGCCGATGGTCTTGGAGCCGGGGTCCAGGCCCAGAAGTGCGCCTTTGGCGGGCAGATCGGTCAGCGAAACCAGCGGCATCAGGGGGGTTTAGCCGGTTGGCGCTTGATGCGGAAGGCGTAGCCGTCTAGGGGAAATTTCCCCCGAATGAGGTCTCACGTGAGCGTCGACAAGAACACGGTTCGCAAGGTGGCGCGGCTCGCCCGTATTGCCGTCCCCGAGGAAAGGCTCGAGCCCCTGTCCAGGGAGCTCAACGGCATTCTCGCGTGGATCGAGCAGCTCAACGAGGTCGACGTTGAAGGCGTCGAGGCGATGACGACGCCGGTGGAAATGACCCTGCCCATGCGTGAGGACGTCA
>DATBNA010000386.1:0-7327 GCA_036554545.1 Hyphomonadaceae bacterium | reverse complement strand
GGAGGTGAGCCCGCTCCAGGCGGCAGGCTTCGGACCTTCAACGCGGCCGCCGTCGACCGTGATTTCGAAGGCGCCATCGGCGCCGCGGGCGCGAGAGAGGATGGCGAGGCGGGAGACCGAGCCGATGGAAGGCAGGGCTTCGCCGCGGAAGCCCATGGTGCGGATGTCGAGCAGGTCGACATTGCCGTCATCGTCGGGCGCGAGTTTGGACGTGGCGTGGCGCTCGATGGCGACTGGAAGCTCGTCCGACGACATGCCCGAGCCGTCGTCTTCGACCATCAGTCGGGCCAGGCCGCCGCCTTCGATGCGGATGCGGACGGACTGGGCGCCGGCATCGAGGGCGTTCTCGATCAGCTCCTTGGCGGCGGCGGCCGGCCGTTCGACCACCTCGCCAGCCGCAATGCGGTTCACCGCGTCCGGCGGCAGGCGCCGGATGCGCCCGGAAGGTGGCGGGCTGAGGGATGATTCGGCCATTGGCGGACCCTAAACCGGGCGGCGCGGGCGACGAAGCCGGAAAGGCGGCGGTGTGGTCGCGGTCTGTTGAGAAGTCTGGGGACGGTGGGCGCTTTTCGACGTGAAACAGCGGGCCTATCGTGGAAGGCGAGCGCGGGACCACCGCGCCGGAACGTGACCGGGGAGAGAAACATGAAGGCCATCTGGCTGGCGGCTGCGCCTCTGGCTGTCGCAGGCGCGCTTGGGGCGTGCGCGACACTGTCTCCGGCGCCTGCCGGGCTGGCGATCGAGACGGTGGGGAACCGGGCCGATCTAGTCTCAGGCGGCGATGTGCTGGTGCGCGTGACGCTGCCTGAGGGGGCAAGCGATGCGGCGCTGACACTGAACGGCTCTTCTGTTGGCGCGCTTCACCCGGCGCCGGATGGCAAGGGCTCGCTGACGCTGGTGAGCGGGCTCAAGGACGGGACGAACACGCTGGCGCTGTCGTCCGGCGGCAAGACGGTGCGGCTGGAGGTCACCAACCATCCCAATGGCGGGCCGCTGTTCTCCGGGCCGCAGATCCAGCCGTGGACGTGTCTCGCTGGCGCCACGAACGCACAGTGCGACCGGGCGACGGTAATTTCCTATTCGTACATGCCGAGCGCACCGGCGGCCGAAGGCGGACGGAACGCTTCGCCGTTCAGACCCTATGATCCAGCCTCGCCTGCCGCCGACATTGCGCAGACGACCACGTCAGAGGGCGTGACGGTTCCCTACATCGTGCGCGTGGAGTCGTTTACGCAGAACCGGTCCGGCGTTTCGGTGGCGACGCTGTTCGATCCGAAGCAGCCATGGATGCCCTACGCGCCACAGAAGCAGTGGAACCGTGGCGTGCTGGTGCTGCAGGGCGCGGGATGCGGCACGGGCTATGGCGAGCAGGCGGCGGGAAGCCCTCTGAATGATCGTGCGCTGAAGCAGGGCTTCGCGGTGGTGACGGTGGCGCTGCTGCACAACACGATCAACTGCAATCCTGTGGTGCAGGCGGAAGCCGCCATCATGGCCAAGGAGCATGTGGCGGAGACATATGGGCCGTTCGACTTCGTCTTCGGCATGGGATCGTCCGGCGGCGCGATCTCGCAGATCATGGATCAGAATGCGTATCCGGGCATCTATGACGGGCTGATCCTCAACCACCTCTTCGCGGATTCCGATGCGTCGCGGACGGCGGCTTATGACTGCATGATGGTGAGCGCGGCGTGGGGCAAGGCGCGCGAGACGTGGAGCGATGCGCAGAAGAGCGCGGTTGCCGGGATGCTGAGCGGCTGCGCGTCGAGCCCGACGCGGTTCCAGATCTACAATCCGGCGGTTGGCACCAACTGCACCATTGCGGACGACAGGAAATTCGATCCGGTGAAGAACCCTGGCGGCGTCCGCTGCACTTTGCAGGACTACCAGGCGAACCAGGTGGGACGGCGCGCCGATGGCGCGGCGTATGGCCGGCTGGATACAGTCGGCGTGCAGTACGGGCTGAAGGCGCTGATGGCGGGAACGATCAGCCCGGCGCAGTTTGTCGAGCTGAACGCCAACATCGGCGGGCACGACATCAATTTTGCGCCGACCGCCGGACGCACCGAAGCGGACCGCGCAGGACTTTCGCGGCTCTACCGGAGCGGCATCGCCAATACCGTCAACAACCTTGCCGAAACAGCGATCATCGAGACGCGGCTGTCGGTGACGGATTTCCACCAGCCCTATCATGCGACCATGGTTCGGGCGCGGCTGGATCGCGCACAGGGGCGCCATGACAACTATGCGCTGTGGCGCACGCCAGCGGCGCGCGAGACGGGCATGGATGCCGCGTTTGACGTGATGGTTACGTGGATCAAGGCGATCAAGGCGGATACGCGCGATGTTCCGAAGGCGCGGAAGGTGATCGACAACAGACCCGCGCTGGCGAAGGACCGTTGCATCGTCGAGGGCGGCGACCAGCCGTTGAGCGCCTGCCCTGCCCCGCCGGAGCTGGTGCGGACGCTGGCGGGAGCGCCGGCGACAAACGACACTGGCAAGTGCCAGCTGAAGCCGCTGCGGAGGGCGGACTATGGGAGCCTGACGTTCAGCGACGAGCAATGGGCGAGCCTGCAGAAGACATTCCCGGCGGGCGTCTGCGATTATTCAAAGCCGCTGATCGACTTCGGCTACGCGAAGCCGTGGCTCGTCTATTCCGGGAATGGCGAGGCGCAGCCGCTGGGGGCGGCGCCCCGCTCTCGCTGAGATTTGGCCCGCTGATGGCTATTTCGGCTGGCCGACCAGGACGAAGGTGAAGTTCTCGGGCTTCATGTAGGTCGCGGCGACGCGCCTTACGTCTTCGAGCGTAACGGCGTTGATGAGGTCGTTGCGTTCGGCGACGTATTCGACGCCAAGCTCGTCCTGCTGGAAGCCCATCAGCACGTTGGCGATCTTCATGTTGCTGTCGAAGTTCAGCGGAAAGGCGCCGGTGAGATAGGCCTTGGCGTCGGCCAGCTCCTGCTCGGTCGGCCCTTCGGCGCCGAGCCTGGCGATGTGCTCCTTCACCAGCCTGACGACTTCGCCGGCCTTGTCGTTCATGGTCGAGCCCGAGCCGCCCCAGCGCCAGACGTGCGGCTGGACGTTGAGGCCAGTCGAGATGCCGTAGGTGAGGCCGCGCTTCTCGCGGATGTCGTCGACGAGGCGCGAGGAAAAGCCGCCGCCGCCGAGGATGTAGTTGAGGACGTAGGCGGCGTAGAAATCGGGATCGCTGCGTTTCGGGCCCGGGCCGTTGAACATCACCAGCGTCTGCGGGATCGGCAGGTCGACAACCACGGGCTCGGCCGGAGCGGCGGCCGCTGTGACGTCAGGAACATCCGGCAGGGTCGAGGTCGCCGGCAGGCGGCCGAAGACCTGGTCGAGCTTGGGCTTCAATTCCTCGGCGGTGATGTCGCCGACGACGACGACCATCAGACGATCCTTTGTCATGAGGCCCTGCTTCAGGGCGATGACGTCGTCGCGGGTGACGGTGGCCACGGTTTCCGGCCTCGCGTGGCGGGCGTAGGCGTGGCCGGGCATGATGGCGTTCGCCATCTTGCGCCAGGCAAGCGTCTTGGGATCAGCCTCCTGCTGCTTGAGGTTGACGGTCAGCTCGCGCTTGGCGCGGTCGATCGGATCCTGGTCGAAGCGCGGCTCTTCGAAGGCGAGGCGCATCAGGTCGAAGCTTTCGTTCGCGGTATCCTTCAGCGTCGAGAAGGCGCAGCGCGTGAAGTCGGTCCCGACGCTGCACCCGAACTCCATGTTCAGGTCTTCCATCCTGGCGCCGTAAGCGGTGGTGTCGAGGTCGCCCGCCCCTTCGTTCATCATGTAGCCGAGCACCCAGCCGGCGCCGTCCTTGCCCTGCGGTTCGGAAACCGCGCCGCCGCGCCAGGAAATCTCCATGGCGATGATCGGGACGAAGCTCTCGGAGACCAGCCAGGCGGTGACGCCGCCGGGCGAGGTGACGACTTCGATCTTGGCGAGAGCGGATGTGTCCTTCGCCGATGCGGCGGAGGCAGCGGTGTCCCTCTCGCAGGCAGAGAGGGCGAAGACGGCCAGGCAGAGGGCGACGATGCGCTTCATTGCCGACCCGCCGGCAGGAGGCGCGCGTCCACGTGGTTGCCGGAGAGATACTTGTTCGCGGCGGCCTGCGCCTGCTCGGCAGTGACGGCGCGGACGCGGTCGGCCCAGGTCTGGATCTCTTCCACCGACTGGCCGGCAGTGAGCTGCGAGCCGTACCATTCGGCCATGCCGCGCTGGTTGTCGCGGGCGAAGATCTCGGACGCCGAGATGCTGCGCTTGGCGCGCGCAAGTTCTTCCGGCGTCGGACCTTCCTTGAGGAACTTCTCGGTCTCCGCGATCACGGCAACCTTGACATCGTCGAGCGTGACGCCGGGGCTGGGCGAAGCGGAGAGGTAGACCATGCCGGAGGCCTCCATCTCCATGGTGTAGGCCCAGGTCATGACGGCGACGTTTTTCTCGACGAGCTCGCGATAGAGACGGCTGGTGCGGGAGCCGCCGAGGATTTCCATGGCGACGTGGAGCGCTTCGGAGTCGTCTGCGCCGATCGGGGCGCCGAGCCAGTAGCGCGCCCAGCTGGGCTGGCGCACCTTGGGGTCGGAATGCGAGAGCTCGGCCGACCTGGCGAGGGGCTTTACGGCCGGCCAGGCGCGGACCTTGAGGTCGCCGCGCTTCGGCACCTTGCCATAGATGTCTTCGGCCAGCGGCTTCAGTTCCTTTGCTGTGATGTCTCCGGCGACCACGAGGATGGCGTTCTCCGGGCCGTACCAGGTCCTGTACCAGTTGAAGGCGTCGTCGCGGGAAAGCTTTGCGACCTCGCTCATGTGGCCGATGACGGGAATGCTGTAGGGATGGCCGGCGAAGAGGACGGAGAAGACCTTCTCCTCGAGCACCGCGCCCGGATTGCTCTCGACGTTCTGGCGACGCTCTTCCTTCACAACATCGCGCTCGGGAAGCACTTCGGCCTCGTCGAGCTTGAGGTGCTGCATCCGGTCCGCTTCCATCTTCATCATCAGCGGAAGACGGTCCTTGGCGACGCGGAAGTGGTAGTTTGTGTAGTCGAAATTGGTGGCGGCGTTGTCCTGTCCGCCGTTGCGCGCAACAATCCTGGAATACTCGCCGGCAGGAATATTGTCGGTCGCCTTGAACATCAGGTGTTCAAGAAAGTGCGCGAGACCCGACTTGCCCTGCACTTCGTCAGCCGATCCGACGCGATACCACAGCATGTGCGTGACGACCGGCGCCGGTGATCCGGCAGCACGACGGCCTTCATGCCGTTGGCCAGTTCGAACGTCTCGGGTTTCCACTCCTCGCGCTTCGGCGCCTGCGCATCGACGATGGGCGCCAGCAGGAGAACAGAGGCGGCCAGCGCCCCCTTCGCGACGTGAAACAGAGATCGCACGATGGGGATCAGAGCCCGGGCAGCTTGCTGGTGTTCTTGCGCCGGATCAGAACCGTGCCCCCGCCGGTCACTTCCTTCAGCGATTCCTCCTCGGCCTTGAGGCGCTCGGCTTCCGCCGCCGCATCGACCACAACTTCGTCCGAACCGCTTCTGCCGAAGTTGAGGATGGCGTCGGCGAAGCTGCGGTTCTTGCGAAGGATCTGGGCGTTGTCGAAGTCGACCTGTGCGCGGACCGAACGGTCAGTCGCATCGGCCCCGGCCGCGGCGATGAACGCCTTCTCGCCCTCGCTGGCGTCGCGACCGATGTCCGAGCCGAATACGGCGACGCGGGCCTGCTGGTCAGGCGCCAGTTCCTGCGGACGGGCCGAGCCGGGGGTCGGCGGGCGGAGGTTGTATTCAGGCGGCACTGTCAGCGGCGCCTTTCGAACGACGCGGAACTCGTCCGGCGTGCGCGGGCCTGAGCTGCAGGCTGTGGCGCCCAAGGCTGCCAGCGCTACGGCGGCTACCCCAAGGGTTTCGATGCGCTTCACTCAATCCTCCATCGGGGCGCGGCCACAGATCACGATCCGGGGCCGACTCCAAGCTAGCCTATCGCGGCTGTTTGCGTCCGGCCAGAACCTGATCCAGCAGCAATACCGCCGCCCCGACCGATATCGAGGCGTCCGCTACGTTGAAAATCCACGGGAAATAGAGCCCCGAGAAGTCGAGAAAGTCCACCACTGCGCCAAAACGCGCACGGTCGATCAGGTTGCCCACCGCCCCGCCTACAACCATGGCGAGAGCGAGCGCCGTCAGCCATCGCTCGGCGCGGAACAGCCAGACGCTGAATCCGACAGCGATGGCGCCGATAACTACGAAAAGCCCCCAGCGGGCGATGCCATCGGCCTGGAAGGCGCCGAAACTTACACCGCGGTTCCAGGTCATGGTCAGGTCGAAGATGGGCGAAAGTTCGATCTTCCCGCAAAGGCTTGTGTTCGGCAGGCACTCCATGGCGTTGAAGGCGGATGCGCCCAGCACCCACGCCTTCGTAATCTGGTCGAGAATGACGATGCCGATGATCAGCGGCACGCCCCATCGCCATTCACGCGTCATCTTCTCGCGAGAGATCAGGTCCACGGTTCCGGCCATATCTATCCCTTCAGTCCACGATACTCACGCACCGCGGCAGCGTCACGCGGCGTGATGTCCGGGAACGCCGGATCGGCCGTCTTCGGATCGAAGTACTTCCATGAGCGGGCGCATTTGACTCCAGCCGCGCGCGAACTGGCGACAGAAACGGTCTCGCCAGTTCCTGCGGAAAGCCTGGCGCCCGAAGTGATGAAGATTTCTGACGGGTCCTGACCATCGAACGCCTTCACGAGTGCGGGCGGCGCGGAAACTTCGACCGACGCCTCAAGTGATGAGCCGATGCGCTTTTCGCGACGCTCGACTTCAAGCGCTTCGGTAACTGCCTTCCGCACCCTGAAAATTGCATCCCATTTGTCCGCAATGGCCAGGTCGTGCCAGCCCTCCGGCGTCTTCGGGAATTGCTGCAGGTGGACCGAACCGTTGCCAGGATGGCGCTGCTCCCATGCTTCTTCGCAAGTGAAAACCATCACTGGCGCGTACCAGATCGCAAGCCGGTCGAAGACTTCCGACAGGACAGTGCGATAGGCGCGGCGGCGAACGGACGATGGCGCATCGCAGTAGAGGCTGTCCTTGCGGATGTCGAAATAGACCGCCGACAGGTCGACCACACAGAAGTTGAGCAATGCGTGGAACGCCACCTTGAAGTCATAGGCCTGGTAGGCGTCGCGAACGACCGTATCGAGTTCCGCCAGCCGGTGGAGCGCCCATTTCTCGAGGCCAGGCATCTCCTCACGCTTCACCCGCTCCTTGTCGGTAAAGCCGTCGAGCGCGCCGAGCAGGTAGCGCAACGTGTTGCGCAGCTTG
>DATBNA010000380.1:0-5733 GCA_036554545.1 Hyphomonadaceae bacterium | reverse complement strand
CGACGACAGGCGCCAATGCCGAGCGCGCGCATGACCGGTATTCGTCCGGGCTGCATCACCTGGCGCTGCGGGCTAAGTCCCGCGAGGACGTGGATGCGCTTTACAAAAAGCTGAAGAAGTCCGGCGCGACCATTCTCGATGCGCCGGCAGAGTATCCGGAATACGGCAAGGGCTACTATGCCGTGTTCTTTGCTGACACTGACGGGATCAAGCTGGAGTACGCCCATACGCCGCCTTCCGGCGACGTACGCGTTCCACCTTCGCAGGATCTCTAGGACGCATGGGCGCCCGCATTCACCATGTCGATCTGTCGATCCGCAACATCGCGGCGGCAGAGCCGCTGTATGACCTGGTGCTGACGCACATGGGGTACGCGAAGGGGAAGCCCTATCCACGCGGCGGCGGGGAATGGGACCTGCCGGACGGCTCGTCCATCGGGATCAGTCCGACGACAGGCGCCAATGCCGAGCGCGCGCATGACCGGTATTCGTCGGGGCTGCACCATCTCGCCTGGCGTGCGGAGAGCCGCGAGGATGTCGATGCGCTGTTCAGCAAGCTGGTGAAGTTCGGCGCAACAATCCTCGATCCGCCGGCGCACTACCCGCAATACAACCAGGGCAAGGGCTACTACGCGGTGTTCTTTGCGGACCCCGATGGGCTGAAGCTGGAATATGTCTGGACGCCGTAGCGGCAGGGACGTGTGAGCAAGCGCAGCACGTTACGCAGGCGGAAGCGAACGCGCCGACACTCGACAACAGTTATGTGACAGCTAGGCTTGCTGCACCGGATCTGGTTAGGGGGCGCCGCCAATTTCCGCTCTGTCCCGGACTGCAGGTCGACGACCCGTCCGCGAAAGAGCGGCAGGCGCGAAGGCGCAGAAGATGCTCGGCGACGTTGCGATCGATGTTGCGCAGGTGCTGCAGCTCGTGGCGGTCCAGTTTCCAGCGTGGGCCGGGCTCGCCGTCGAACCTGTTCGCTCCTCGGGAACAGAGCATGCGATTTTCCGGCTCGGCCCGGACATGGCCGTGCGGATGCCGCGCGGCGCCTGGGCGACGCCGCAGATCGAGAAAGAGCATCAGTGGCTGCCGCGGCTGAAGCTGTTGCCATTGCGCATTCCGGAGTCACTGGGGATCGGCGAGCCAGGCGCAGGCTATCCATGGCGATGGGCGATTCATTCGTGGCTGCCCGGACAGGAGGCGGCTGGCAGGATCACCGACTTCGATGAGGCCGCGGTTACACTGGGCCGCTTCGTGGCGGCGCTACAGAGGATCGACGCCAGCGACGGGCCGAGAAGCGGACCGCTCAACCACAATCGCGGCATGCCGCTGGCGGAGCGGGACCAGCGCACGCGCGCTGCGATTGGCCAGATCGGGGAGTTCGACCAGGCCGAAATGATGGCGGCGTGGGAGGAAGCGGTGGCCGCTGCGCCGTGGAATGGCGCTCCCGTCTGGGTGCATGGCGACCTGCACACACACAACCTGCTTGTTGAGAACGGACGGATTACCGGCGTCATCGACTTTGGCTGTCTCAGCGTTGGCGATCCAGCCGCGGACCTGATGGCGGCGTGGACGGTGTTGCCGGCATCCTCGCGCAGGATCTTCCGGGACTGCGTCGAGGCTGACGACGCAAGCTGGCTGAGAGGCCGCGGAACCGCGCTTTCCACTGCAGCGATGGCCCTGCCCTATTATCGCCAGCGCGACCCGGCGCTGGCTGAACTCTCGCGGCGGACGATTGCGGAGGTGCTGGCTGAGCGAGGCGGCAATCGGGCTGCTCGTCGGGCGTCTCGCTGACGTCACGGCAGGCTTGCGGAAACTCGAAATTACCCGAACCATGCCCTGGACGTCACATGATGGGCGTCAGGGAGCCGCCGGAATGCTGACGATCGAAGAGCTGAGGGCGAAGGTCGCATCGCAGCGGGAGAAGCTGCCGGCGCTTTATGGCGATGTCGATTTCTCGATAACGCCGGAGCGGTTTGCCGACGAGGCGGTGATCACGGGTCCGGACAGGAGCCGCAACGATCACCTGCGGCCCGAGATCATGAAGAATACGGCGCTGGTGGAGCGCATGCGCGCCTACACCATGCTGGGCGATACGGTGGCGGACGCCTATGCGGCGCTGATGCCGAAATACGGGTTCAAGAAGACGGTGGCGATGCTGGTCGAGGCCTGCGACCGCGGCGTCGAGAATGTGCCCGAAGCGCCGCCGGAGCTGGTGAACTTCATCCGCGCGATGGAGGCGACGCCCGACTGGGTCGACATGAAGCTGGTGGAGGAAGGCGCACGGCAGAGCCGCGAAGACTCGGCGAACTATTCGCCGTTCGTGATCCGCGGCGCGTTCATCGCGACGTTCATGAACAAATACTCGGCGCTGCCGATGGCCCTCACTGGCACGCTGTCGAACGAGACGGCGGGACGGCGTGTGAAGGATACGGCGAGCTTCTTCATCACGTCGGTCTTGCCAGGGGCGCTGGAGCGTTTTGGACCGGGGTTCAAATCAGCGGCGATGGTGCGGCTGATGCACTCGATGGTGCGGTTCAATGCGCTGAAGCGGTCGAACATGTGGGACGTGAAGACGTTCGGCATTCCGATCCCGCAGGTGGACCAGATGCCGGCGGGACTGATCGGGACATTCCTGCTGGCGTTCAAGATCACCGGACAGGGACGGTTCCACTATACGGACGTGGAGCGGGCGCGCGTGGAGCTGGCGCGATATCGCTGCTTCCTGCTTGGGCTGCCGGAAGAGCTGCTGCCGGAGACGCCGAAGGAAATGGTCGAGGTCATGATGATGTATGACCAGACGCTCCGCAAAGGCTTCGACGATGCGACGTGCGGCGAACTGGTGCGCGCGACGCTGGCGGCCTATCTGCCGGCGGACGAGAAGCTGGCGTCGAAGATATTCGACCGGATCGAGCGGAGCTTCTCGAAGATCTTCTTCCTGCTGAGCTTCCTGGCGGGCGACAAAAAGAAAGCGCAGCAGATGGGCGTGAAGATCGGCGCGGGCGACTGGGCCGTGTTCATCGCCTGCAGCCTGTTCATCGGCGTGCGGAAGGGACTCTACGCGATCGCAGCGCGTACGCCGGGATTGCGCGGACCGACGGACCGGATGCTGGTGCGCAAGCTGAACCAGATGCTGAAGGACTACGGCCATGCCGAGTTCACCAGCGATCATGCGACCTACCGCCCGGCGCAGCTGCAGCAGCAGGCGGCGGAGTAGCGGTCAGCTCGCAGGCGCGGGCGCCGGTTTCGCCAGAGCCGTGAGGAAGTCGGCGTAGAGGCCCTGGGCGAAACTGGTGAGCTCAGGGTCGTAGCGCACGCGCAGGTCTTTCGCCTTGGGTTCGTCGAACGCATGCGTGGCGCCTTCCAGCTGGATCACCTCGACAGGCGATCTCGGCGTCGGCATTTTCTGCAGCGTCTTCACCGAGCCCTTGCCGCCGACAACCACATCATTCATGCCGACCAGCGCCTTCACTGGAGCATCCCAGCGAATGCCGCGCGAACCCGACAGCGTGCCGACGCCGACATAGGGATAGACACAGAAGGCGCCGACCAGACCGGCAAGCGGTTCGTCCGGCAGGCCGTCGAGCTTGGTGGCGCTCGCCACTTCGTGGCCAGGCTTGAGCGCCATGCCGTCGAGCGCGGTCCAGCCGCCATGGCTCCAGCCGGCGACGGCGATGTGGCTGGCGTCGGCCCAGGGCTGATGGCGCGTCCATTCCATCATGGCGTAGAGGTCCCCCGCGCGCTCACGCCCCCAGAGATGCATGCCGGTGCAGACCGTGGCGTAGGCCTGCAAGCGCGAGATGTTGCGGTGCTTGTAGCTGTCGACGACGATGACGGCCCAGCCAGCCTTGCGCGCGACCTCCGCCCAGCCAAGCTGGAAGTCGCCCTTGCCGCCGCAGCCATGCAGCTGGATCACGACCGGGAAAGGACCCTGGCCTTCCGGCATCAGGAGATCGGCGCCCGGCAGGAGCTGGTCGATACGCTGCTGCAGCGTCTCGCGAGCGGCGGCGGGAGAGGCGGCCATCAGCGCTGCCGCGGCAATCGCGACGGCGGCCGCGAGCCGAACGAAGAATCTCCGCATGTCCCTTTACCCATCATGCCGTTCGTCCCCTGGTCGCGCGAATAGTACCGGATCGCAGTCGGCAAAGTCCAATTTTTCAGCAGCGCGGCGCCCGAGGGACTTCTGCAGCTTCAGCCTGTTTCACCGTGACGCTTGCGCAGTTCCGCAAGCAGAGCCCTGTCGAAGTCGGCGGAAGACAAGCTGTTCCAGGAACGAATTTCCGTTTCCATTCGGGCATGGCGCTTCGCCGTGGCGAAATCCGGGCCGGGGATGTATTTCAGCCGGTAGAGATACTGCGGCGAATAGCCCGTCAGGATAAACGAGTAGTGCCAGGGGATCCTCGCGACCTTGGCGAGCTCGTTGGTGCAATTCGAGACAGCCGTGTTGTAGAAGCGCGGCACGGTCGAGACCTCGACCGTCTTGGCCAGCAGGGCCTTCAGGAAATCCGTCTTCTGCTGCCCGGTCAGCGTGAGCGGATAAACATACACTTCCTTGGCCAGATAGACGGCGCGGCGCGCAAGGAGCTCTTTCGACGTCGACCAGATATAGGCGAGCTCGAACTTGTTGAAGAGGCCCTGAAAGGCGTCGTATTCCTCGTCCGCCTCGCGGCGCGCCTCGACGGTCACGCCAATCGTGCGGTCGCCCGTGAATTCGAACACCAGCAGCGTGTGCGCGGCGTAGTTCCCGCCGGGCTGGGGCTCGACCACGAACCAGACATTGCGCAGGTCGGCGTAGTTCGCTTCGAAGCTGACGGTGTTTTTGGCCGTCGGCCCTTTCGCGTCATATGTCCAGTCGGTGGCGGGGCTGAGCGCGAAGCTGTCCGCGCGCATGTCGATCGTCGGCATCACGGCGAGATGCTCGACCCAGTTCTTGTCGAGGCGCGGTTTGGCCACGTACACCTGAAAAGCAAAGGCGAGCACGACCAACAGGACGACGCCGGTGACGGCGCGCCACGGGTGTTGCCTTGTCCACTCCCAAATCGATTCCGCAGCCATCATAGGAATCTGACCCCCCGTCCACAATGCAGCGCCTTGAACACAAATGCCATTGCATGAAGACTGGGTAAAACGGGAAGCCCAAAGGGGGAAAGTCATGAAACGGGTACTGATCTGCCTTGCGATTGCAGGGTGCGCCATCGCGCCGGCATGGGCGCAGGAGGTGGATTCCACGCGAGTCGTTCGACCGTACTGGTGGGACCAGCCGGTCGTTGAGGGACTTGGGCGCGCCATGGTCGAGGTCGAACCAAACCGTGCGAACTTCACGGTGGCCTTCGTCGATACCGACGGCAGCTCGTCAAAGGCCATGGAGATCTCGGTTGCACGAGCAAAGCTGGCGCATGAGGCCGTCAAAAAGGTGGCGGGAGACAAGGCCCGCGTGAAGACGAGTGTCAACGT
The DNA here is from genome assembly GCA_036554545.1 of Hyphomonadaceae bacterium. GTDB lineage: Bacteria > Pseudomonadota > Alphaproteobacteria > Caulobacterales > Hyphomonadaceae > UBA7672. Next base: position 283 of record DATBNA010000380.1, on the reverse strand, counting down.
CGTTCCCTACTATGAGCAATACCGCGACAGGGATGGAAACCTGCAGACCAACACCCGCGAGGACAAGGTGAAGGGGTACGAAGCCACCGCGACACTGACTGTCGTGCTCTATGACATCGCGCTCGCCGGACGGGCGCGCGCTGCGGCGCTGGCGCTTGGTCCACAGGACTCGGGACAGATGAACATCTATCTCGAACAGACGATCGAGATGCAACGCGAAGCGATCAAGGTTGCAGCGGCCGATGCTCGCGCGCGCGCTGAGGCGGCCGCGATCGCGGCCGGC
>DATBNA010000372.1:0-3406 GCA_036554545.1 Hyphomonadaceae bacterium | reverse complement strand
GCCTGCAGGCGCGGCTGATGAGCCAGGCGCTGCGCAAGCTGACGGCTTCGATCAACAAGTCGAAGACGTTGGTGATTTTCATCAACCAGATCCGCATGAAGATCGGCGTGATGTACGGCAATCCGGAAACCACGACGGGCGGCAATGCGCTGAAATTCTACGCTTCGGTTCGTCTCGATATCCGCCGCACTGGCGCGATCAAGGAACGCGACGAGGTCATCGGCAACCAGACGCGCGTGAAGGTGGTCAAGAACAAGGTCGCCCCGCCTTTCCGGCAGGTCGAGTTCGACATCATCTACGGGGAAGGCATCTCCAAGACCGGCGAGCTGCTCGACCTCGGGGTAAAGGCCAATGTGGTCGAGAAGTCGGGCTCCTGGTTCTCCTATGGCTCGCAGCGCATCGGTCAGGGCCGCGAGAACGCGCGGAAATTCCTGAAAGACAACCCGGCCACTGCCGCCGAGATCGAAGAGGCGATCCGCAAGAACGCGGGCATCATCGGCGAGAACATGCTCTCGACTGAAGGTGAAGAGGACGACGACAAGGCTGCCGAGGGCTGATCGGCATGGCGGGTTCGCCCGCCAGTTGGGTCCGAAGATGAGAGCGCTGGCCCCACAGGTCTCCGGGGCTGGCGCTTTCTGCTTTTGGCGACCCTGGATCCGGCGGCGAATTTTTTTCGAGCCGAATCGTCCGAATTCGGCTCCGGAATTCGAAGAGCCCGCCCGAAACCGGACGCCGGCCCCGGCAGACGGGCGGGGCGGGCCGTTTTGCTTGGCGCCGCAGGGCATGGCGCTTATACCGCGGGCAAGGCCCGCGCCGGGCTGGGATAACTGGCGCACCGGCCCCAACTAGATTGAGGGGAAGGCCGGCCGCCAAGGCGGCCCTTTTCCTTGTGATCAAGCCCAAACCGACTGCCGCCTGCCGGAGTTCCTGATGTCGACGCCTCGCAAATCTTCAGCTCCCGAGAGCGTCAACGCGATTCGCGCGGCTTTCCTCGATTACTTCGCCAGGGCCGGCCATGTCGTGAAGCCATCCTCTCCGCTGGTGCCGCAGGGCGATGCAACCCTGCTCTTCACCAATGCAGGCATGGTGCAGTTCAAGAACATCTTCACCGGCGTCGAGAAGCCGTTCGCGCCGCGTGCGGCCACTTCACAAAAGTGCGTGCGCGCCGGCGGCAAGCACAACGACCTCGACAATGTCGGCTATACGGCGCGGCACCTCACCTTCTTCGAGATGCTCGGCAACTTCTCGTTCGGCGACTATTTCAAGGAGCTGGCGATCGAGCATGCCTGGACGCTGGTCACCCGCGATTTCGGCCTGCCGAAGGACAAGCTGCTGGTCACCGTCTATCACGACGATGACGAGGCGGCGGGCTACTGGAAGAAGATCGCCGGCCTGCCCGACAGCCGCATCATCCGCATCGCGACCTCGGACAATTTCTGGTCGATGGGCGACACCGGCCCGTGCGGCCCGTGCTCGGAAATATTCATAGACCGCGGCGAGCATATCTGGGGCGGCCCGCCGGGCTCCGCGGAGCAGGATGGTGACCGCTTCCTCGAATTCTGGAACCTCGTCTTCATGCAGTTCGAGCAGGCGGCGGACGGCAGCCGCAAGCCGCTGCCCAAGCCTTCGATCGACACGGGCATGGGCCTCGAGCGCATCTCCGCCATCCTGCAGGGCGTCGAGTCGGTGTTCGAGACGGACCTCTTCCGCGCGCTGATCGCGTCGGCGGAAGACCTCTACAAGGTGAAGGCGCAAGGCGATCGCGCTCCGTCCTTCAACGTTATCGCCGACCATCTGCGTTCGGCCTGCTTCCTCATCGCCGACGGCGTCATGCCTTCGAACGAAGGCCGCGGCTATGTGCTCCGCCGCATCATGCGGCGCGCCATGCGCCATGCGCACATCCTCGGATCGCGCGAGCCGGGCATGCACAGGCTGGTCAAGGCGCTGGTGGCCGAGATGGGCGAGGCCTATCCCCAGCTCGTTGGCGCGCAGCCTGCGATCGAAAGCGCTCTCAACCAGGAAGAGATCGCTTTCCAGCGCACGCTTGGAAATGGTCTTGCGCTGCTCGAGAAGGAAACCGCAAAGCTCGGCAAGACCGGCACGCTGCCAGGCGATGTCGCCTTCAAGCTCTATGACACCTACGGCTTCCCGCTCGACCTGACGCAGGACGTGCTCCGCGCGCGCAACCTCACGGTCGACGAGGCCGGCTTCAACGCGGCGATGGAAGAACAGCGCGCGCGCAGCCAGGAAAGCTGGAAAGGCTCGGGCGAGACCGGCACAGGCGAGGTCTGGTTTGCCGTCCGCGACGCCTCTGGCGCGACCGCGTTCAAGGGCTATGAGCTGGAGGAGACTTCAGGCCGCCTCGTTGCGGCGCTGGTCAACGGCAAGTCGGCCAACGAGGTGAAGGTCGGCGACAAGGCCGAGCTGGTGTTCGACCAGACGCCTTTCTACGCCGAAAGCGGCGGCCAGGCCGGCGACAAGGGCGAGATCTTCTTCCATGGCGGCGGCCGCTTCCGTGTCGACGATGTGCAGAAGCGTGCAGGGGACGTTTTCGCCCACGTAGGAGAAATGGTGCACGGCGCAGCGAAGACCGGCGTTGTGGCCGAACTCAAGATCGACCGCGTGCGCCGCGCGCGCATCCGCGCCAACCATTCGGCGACGCACCTGCTGCACGCTGCCCTGCGCAACCGACTGGGCAAGCACGTGACGCAGAAGGGCTCGCTGGTCGAGGCCGACTATTTCCGCTTCGACTTCTCGCATCACGCGCCGATGACGCGCGAGGACATCGAGATCGTCGAGGCCGAAGTCAACGCCGTGATCCGCCAGAACGCGCCAGCGGAAATCCGCGAAATGGCGCCGGAAGCTGCGGTGAAGGCGGGCGCGCTGGCGCTGTTTGGTGAAAAGTATGGCGAGGTCGTTCGCGTCCTGCGCCTCGGCAACGCCGTCGGCGAGGCCGAGGGGCCTTACTCGGTCGAACTCTGCGGCGGCACGCACGTGGCGCGCACAGGCGACATCGCCGTGTTCGTGATCACCAGCGAAGGCGGGGTGGCGCAGGGCGTACGCCGTATCGAGGCGACGACAGGCGCTGCAGCGCTGGCCTTCCTCAAGGGACGGGCCGGCATAGCGCGCGAGATCGCCGACCAGTTCAAGGTTCCGATCCAGGAAGCGCCGGCGCGTGTGGCGGCGCTGGCCGACGCACGCAAGAAGCTCGAGGCCGAACTGGCCGATGCTCGCAAGAAACTGGCGATGGGTGGAGGCGGGGGCGCGGCTGCGGGCCCCGAAGAGGTCAACGGCGTCAGGTTCATCGGCAAGGTGGTCGATGTGCCTGCAAAAGACCTCAAGGGCCTCGCCGACGAAGCCAAGAAGTCGATGGGTTCCGGCGTCGCGGTGTTCGTCGCGACGGCCG
>DATBNA010000331.1:0-7802 GCA_036554545.1 Hyphomonadaceae bacterium | reverse complement strand
CTGTGGCTCGATGCGGCGGGGCTCTGCGTCTACGCGGTCGTCGGAGCAGGCAAGGCGCTGGCTCTGGGCGTGTCGCCGGTCGTCTGTGTTGTCATGGGCGTAATCACCGCGACCTTCGGCGGCGTCATCCGCGACGTGCTGGCGAACGAGCCGTCAATCCTGCTCCGTCGCGAGCTCTACATCTCCCCCGCCATCGTCAGCGCCGGCGTGTTCGTCATCCTGCGTGTGCTGAATGTCGATGGCGCGTGGGCCAGCGCGATCGCCGTCGCGCTGGGATTTGGCGTGCGCGCAGGCGCAATCATTGCGGGCTGGCACCTGCCGGCCTTCACACCGCCCGAAAGGAAAGATCGATCGTAACGGTCAGTCGTCCCGGATCGTGCGTTCCTTGCGCTCGTGGCGCTCCTGCGCCTCGAGGCAGAGGGTTGCGGTCGGGCGAGCTTCGAGGCGCTTGATGCCGATCGGCTCGCCGGTCTCTTCGCAATAGCCGTATTCGCCGGTCTCGATGCGGCGCAGGGCTGCATCGATCTTGGCGATCAGCTTGCGCTGACGGTCGCGGGTGCGCAGCTCCAGTGCACGGTCGGCCTCCGAGGCGGCGCGGTCCACGAGGTCGGGGATTGGCGCCACGTTCTCCTGCATGCCGCTGATGGTTTCGCGGTTGCCCTGGAGGATCTCTTCCTTCCAGTTGGAAAGCTTTTCCTTAAAATACTTGAGCTGCTTCTTGCCCATGTAGGGCTCGTTCTCGGTCGGCTTGTAGGTAGCCGTTTTCGAAGAACTCATCGGGTTTTACTCCCTGACGACCCGCTTCCGGTCGCCTCAGATGGGGGCGCTGTATAACCGAGCCGTGCTTGCCCGTAAACGGCCTGCATCATAGGCCGCAGGCTTGAAATCATTGCAAATTCTCTGCCGCCGCGACCCGTTCGCGGATTAAAAGTGAGCCATCGCTCGCGCCCGTCGAGAATGCTGCGCCGCAGCAACCGCTCAGGCGGATTCCGTCGCCTTTTCCAGCTTGGCTGCTTCGACCGCTGCCCGCACCTCGGCCCAGTTCAGCGTCTCGTCGAGCTGGAAGTCGCCACTTGCCTCGCGCTGTTCAGCCAAGGCGCCATTGAGCAGGTGAAGGTGGCGGCTGGTCGGCCCTTCTCCCAGCATGGCGAGTTGAAGACGGTCGAGCGCGTCGAGGATACGGCGGCCTTTTCGAAGCGCCCTGGCGCGAGCCTCGGGTCCGCCGACACCCTGAAGTGCAAGCAGCGTGGAGACGCCCGAAACCCCGCTGGCTGCCGCGGCGCTGGCGACCGCCGGCCGCGGCGCCACGCCGCCTTCAGGCATAAGTACGCGAAAGCCCTCCGCCGCCGGCTTTGCAGCGCCGGACCCGGCGGCTGTGCTGGGAGCAGAGGTCGCGCCGACCTTCATGAGTGCCGAATCTCCTCGCTCCCACAGTTCTGAGTGTTGGTTAACGCCGGCTTAAGGAAACTTTACGCGCGGCAATTCCGGTTAAAGCTTTGTTTCGGATTGGCGGGCGAAAGTCGCTATCAGAACGCTGCGGCCAGAACGGTCGGAAACTCCCATCCGTTTCCCATTCCGGGGCCACATGCGCACGCCTGCCCAATCCCTGATTCGTATTCTTGGGCTCTTCGCCATCGTCGTGGCGATGATCACGCCGGCCGGAGCAGGCACGCGCCTGAAGGACATCGTCGATGTCGAAGGCGTACGTGAGAACCAGCTGATCGGTTATGGCGTCGTCGTCGGCGTCAATGGCACAGGCGACTCGCTGCGCAACTGCGCCTTCACACGACAGAGCCTCGAATCCATGATGGAGCGGCTCGGCATCAACACCCGCAACGCCAACCTCAACACCGCCAACGCCGCGGCGGTGATGGTGACGGCGAACCTTCCCCCCTTCTCCACCAATGGCAGCCGCATCGACGTCACCGTCTCGGCGATGTGCGACTCTGAAAGCCTCGAAGGCGGCGTGCTGATCGCAACGCCGCTGCTGGGCGCCGACGGTCAGGCCTATGCCGTCGCACAGGGCTCGGTGGCGGTCGGCGCATTCACTGCGTCAGGCAATTCCGGATCCTCGCTCACCCGCAACGTGCCGACCAACGGCCGCATTCCGAACGGCGGGCTGATCGAGCGTGAAGTCCATTTCGACCTCGCCGGGCAGAACGAGCTTCGCCTCGCCCTTCGCAACCCCGACTTCACCACAGCCAACCGCGTCGCCACCGCCATCAATGCCTTCGTCGGGGCGAACGCCGCTTCGGCCACGGATCCGGGCACGGTCCGTCTGCGCCGCCCGCCCAGCTATCGCGACATGGCGGCGCTGATTTCGGAAGTCGAGCTGCTCGAGATCGAACCCGACCAGCCCGCCCGCATCATCATCAACGAGACCACAGGCGTCATCGTGATGGGCGAGAATGTCCGTGTCTCAACGGTTGCGATTGCACAGGGCAATCTCACCATCCAGGTGCAGGAAACGCCCGGCGTGGCCATGCCGAACTCCTTTACCAACGCGCCGCCCGTCGTCGTTCCCGAGACCAGCATTGCTGTCAGCGAAGACGTAGCCGACCTCGCCGTCGTCGGGGGCAGCGGCGTCCCGCTTCGCGAGCTGGTGGCTGGCCTGAATGCGCTTGGCGTATCCCCGCGCGACCTCATTTCCATCCTGCAGGCGCTCAAGGCCTCTGGCGCACTGCAGGCCGAGATCGAGCTGATGTGATGGCCGATATCGCGCTCACACCTCCTCCAGTCGATCTCCTCGCGGTGCGCAAGGCAAAGGTGCCGACCGACGTTTCCGCGGTGCAGACCCGCGCACAGGCCGAAGAGATCGCGCAGCAGTTCGAGCGGATGTTCATCGCTGAAATGCTGCAGCCGATGTTCTCTGGTATCGAGACGGACGGACCGTTCGGCGGCGGCCAGGGGGAAGACGTCTTCCGCCCCATGCTGCTCGACCAGTACGCCGACGCGGTCGCCAGGGGCGGCGGGGTCGGCGTCGCCGATGCCGTTCTCAAGGAAATCCTCCGGCTTCAGGGACTTGAATGAGCGACGCCGCCGACCGCGCCGAACAGCTCCTCGCCATGACCCGGCGCCTCGACGCGCTGGTCGCTGCAGAAATTGAAGCCATCAAGGCCAGACGGCTCGACGGCGGTTCAGCCGACTGGGACGAAAAGGAACGGCTCGCCCACGCCTGGCGCCTCGAAGTCGCGCACATCAAGGCCAACCCCACGGCGCTGGCGGAAATTGGCGAGGATCTCAAGACACGGCTGAGAGAAGCGGCCGCGGGCCTCGAGGAAAAGCTCGAAACCCATGCCCGGGCCGTCGGCGCCATGAAGACGGTGACAGAAGGACTTGTCCGTTCGATCGCCAGTGAAATCGCTTCCGCCAGAAGCGCTCCGGCCGCCTATGGACGCCACGGCAACGTCAATCCGGCTGCGAAACGTGAGGCGTCAGGGCTGGCGGTCGATGCAAAGGCCTGAGCCCAGCTTGATGGCCGCGATTTAATGGCTGGTCCGCAAAATTTCAGCCGACCAGAAAACCGCTGCGACATCCCTGTAGTGAAAAATGTTGCAGGGATGACGCAGCCAGCACTTGATCTCTTCGCCTCGCCGAAGAACAAAGAGGTTAAGGCAGGGGCGCGCCTTGTGAACCTTCGGGCAGGGAGCCTGCGAGGTTCGCCAGTAAGATTACGGAAGCGGGCTCGATGAATCGACGTCGCAAGCGCCGGTTGCCCTTCGCGGCCTATGCAGCTCTCGCCTTCAACGCGGCGATCTGCCTGACCCCATTTATCGCGGCGCGCGCGATTTCTACCGCTTATGGCGACAAGAAACCGGCCTTCGAGGCTACGCCCGAAGCCATCACGGCGACGCGCCAGGCGATGGACGTCCGCTTCACGAAGCTCTCGACCGGTGGTGATGGCTCGCCGCGCGATGTCTGGGCGAGCATGGTGCGCGAGGAACTTGAAGCCAACAACATGACGTCGGCGCGCGGGCTCCTGCTGTCCGCCCCTGCCATGCTGGATGGTGCCGATGGCGCCGCCCTGAAGGCCCGTGTCGCTGTCGCAGACGACAGCGGCGAGGAAGCCGTGATTGCAGCGGCTGTCGCCTACCTGCCGGAAGACCTGCAGGACGAGTATGAGCGTCGCAGCGCATCGCCGCTTGCGATGTTCAGCAATTCGGCATCGGGCGCATCGGCGGAGGCTGCGCCGCCGCAGGAGCCGCCTGCCGCCAACGACGAGGACGCCCCTGCCCGCTTCAGCATCCTGGGCGACTTGCGCGATCTTTCGCTGCAGGCCGCCGGCTGGGCTCGCCGGGACCGGATCGACGAATTTGCATTCACACTTGCCGGCGTCGGCCTGATACTTGCCGACCCGGAGGCCCGCGAAGGCGCCTCAATCGCCCTGTCGGCCCGCCGCAGCCAGACGCTTGATCCGGAGTTCCAGGCCTTCCTCGAGCGCAAACTGTTCGAGGCCGTGCCGCCGGCGGAGCTCAAGAAAGTCCTCGAGGCCGAATTCCAGTCCGACTATGGCTACGGCACGACCGGCCCAGCCGTGGTGGAGAGCGTTTTCAAGTCGAGCGTCGACCGCGTCGCCCTCGAATCCGTGCTGGCGGACCTGCGCATCCTGCGCGAGATCGCCAACGACACGTCCGCCCAGGCCGCTGTCGCCATCATCAGCAAGGTCAAGGACGGCTCGGACCTGCGCCGCGCCCAGCTCGTCGCCCGCGCAGGCGGCGACCGCGCAGTGACCCTCGCCCGTTATGACGGAGATCACCTGCTGGATACCGCGCGCACGACCATCACATGGACGAATGCCCTGCGTCTTCAGGTCGCCGGCGTGCTGACCTGCCTGGTGCTGCTTGGCTTCCTCGCCCTGTCGGTCTTCGTGAAGTCGTTCACGCGCAGCCGGCCGAAGAAGTTCAGCGCCGTCTATCTGGGCGAAGAACCCGCGCGCTAGGCGCTTATCCGGCCTGCAGTCCGAATGCGCCGATGATCCCGTCGATCATGAGCTGGATCGCAAGCGCCGACAGGATGACGCCAAATATCCGCGTGATTGCGCCGGCGATGCTCTCACCCATTACTTTCATAAGCGGACCGGCCGCGAGGAAGACCAGAAGCGTCAGCACGAGATTGAGTCCGATGGCTGCCGATACGATGCCTATGCCGACGGGATCGCCCTGCGTGTTCTGCATATAGAGCATGGCGGTGGCGATCGAGCCTGGTCCGGCGATCATCGGGATCCCGATCGGGAACACTGAAATATCATCGAGCCGTCCGGCGGCTTCTTCCTCCGCCAGCTTCTGGTCGGCCCTGCTCTTCTGCCGCTGCTGGCGTTTCTCGAACACCATTTCGAGGGCGATCAGGAACAAGAGCGCGCCGCCGGCGACGCGGAAGGCGTCGAGCGAAATGCCGAGCCGGTCGAGCAGCCACGGCCCGGCAAAGGCGAAGAAGAATAGGATGATCGTAGCGACGACAACGGACTTTACCGCCATGCGGCGAGCGTAGGCCGAACCGCCCGGCGCCGTGAGCGAGGCAAAGATCGGCGCAACACCGGGCGCATCGATCAGCACAAAGAACGTGACGAAAGCCGCGACCGCCTGCTCGATCTGGAGTTCGGTCAGCATTCCATTCTCAGCCGCGGAACAGCGACAGCAGCGTTTGCGGCGCCGCGTTGACGATGCCGATCGATTGCACGGCAAGCTGCTGCTTCACCTGCAGCGCCTGAATAAGCGCGCTTTCATACGCAAGATCCGCATCGACCATCCGGCCGACGCCGGCGGCGAGCGCATCGGCCAGCTTGCCGACGAACCCTTTCTGCGCCTCGATCCGCTTGCGCTCTCCGGCCATCTCGGTGAGCTGGTCGCCGACATTCTTGATCGACTGTTCCAACGCCGTCTTGGCCTCGAAGGCGTTCTGCGGGTTATGAAGGTCGTGATAGGAGTCGAGCGTCACGATATCGAGTCCCGGCAGGAAGTTCCGGCCAGCCAGTGTCAGCGTCACATTGGCCTCGCTGTCTGCGATGAAGCTGACGCCCTGCGGCTTCGAGCCGTCGAGGATGTTGGCGTCGTCGAACGTGGCGTTGCGGATGAAGGCCTCAATCTGGCGCTTCTGGTCGGCGAAGCGGTTCATCCAGTCGGCGCGCTGCTCGGGCGTTAGATCTTCGCCCGTTGCGGCAGTGACGGTCTCCTGCATCTCGATCAGCAGGTCGGAGACCTGCTCGGCGGCCGCAATCGCCGTGTCGGAGATCGATTCCGCGCGGCTGAGGCTCATGGTCACGGCGTTGAGCGACGAACCCTGCGCCTTCATGATCTCGGACGAATGGAAGGCGGGTACATTCTCCCGCGCGCTGGTCACCTTGAGGCCGGAGGCGAGGCGAGCATCTGAGCGCGAGAGATCGGCTGCCGCGCCCTGAAGCGCCCGGAGGGTGGCCAGGACGCCGGTCGAGTTGTTGAGTCTTTCGACCATGACCGCCTCCTGCGGGCCGATCCGTATGGTGAACGAATCGTCAATTGGCAGTCAGTTTTCGTTAGCGATCGTTAACAGATGGTTGCAACGCGTCATGAACGGGCTTGGCCGCCCTCGCCTTTCGGCGGGACGGCCTTGAGCCCAAAGGCATTGTTTCGGTTAAGCCTAGCTGCGGAACAGCGACAGCAGGACCTGCGGCGCCGTGTTGGCGATCGACAGGGCCTGGGCGCCAAGCTGCTGCTTGATCTGCAATGACTGTAGGCGGGCCGACTCCTTCGCCAGGTCGGCGTCGACAAGGCTGGAGACGCCCCGCTCGACCGTGTCCGACAAGGTCGCGAGGAAGGACTTCTGGATGTCCAGCGCCTTCGACTGCGAGCCCATCGTCGCAAGGCTGGAGTTCACCGAGACCATCATCGTGTCGAGCGCCGCAACCGCCGCCGTGGCGCCGGTGGTGTTCGGGCCGCCGATGTTCAGCGTCAGCAGCGTGTTAAGCGGGCCGGTGCCGCCGACACGGAGGTCGAAGCCGATGATCGTGGAGCTTGAGCTCGGCCGCGTATCCGGCTGGTCGGTGGCGGCGACAGTGGTCGCGGCGGCGTTGCCGTTGACGAAGGTCGAGATCCGGGCCGTGCCGGTGGCGGTTGCGTTGCTGTCGATGTCCACGGAGAACGGCTGGGAAGCAATTGGTCCCGTCGACTGATAGCTCAGCAGGCCTGTCGCATCGTCGTAGGAAGCAATGATGCGGCCGCCGGTCGCGGCGTTCACGCCGTCGATGAACTGCTGGATCGTGGTCGTGGCCGTGACCTGTACAGCGTAGGTGTTGCCGAGCTGCGTGAAGACCACGAAGTCGTTGGCAACCATTGTATTGGCTGCATCCCAGGCTTCCGATGCATCGATCATGAGGTCGGAGCGCGACGGCGTCAGGGCACCGACCGGCTGCGCGCCGCCCGAAACCGTTCCGACGTTCCCCGCGCCGACGCCGGTATCAAGGTCGGACTGCAGAACCCGGAGCGCAGGCGTCGTGTTGTCGATCAGGTTCGCGCCGTTGAAGGTCGCCGTGCTGACGATCGTGTTGATGGTCGAGCGGAGCTGGTTGAAGTCGCCCTGGAAGGCGTTGCGCTGTTCGAGCGAGAGGTCTTCCGACTGGGCTGCGACAGCCTTGGCCTTGAGCTGGACCAGAAGGTCCGAGACCTTGGCGCCGGCGTTAAGGGCCGAGTCGACGACGCTGATCGCGCGGTCGATGCCGTCGCGCACCGCGGCGAGACCGCTGACCCGGGCCCGCTGGCCCTGGGCGATGGCGAACACCGCGCCGTTGTCCTTGGCGTTGGCGACCTTGAAGCCCGTGCTGATCTTGTTCT
>DATBNA010000264.1:0-5021 GCA_036554545.1 Hyphomonadaceae bacterium | reverse complement strand
GACGCATCCTCATCTTCCTCTCTCTCTGCCGCCCACTCCGGCCGGGCGATGGAGCGAGGCGCGGGGGCCAGCGTCTTGGCGCCGAAGATCGGGCCGAGCCAGGCTTCGCGCATTTTCTTCACGTCGCGCACGAACATCTGCACCGCGGACGGCGCGCGGCCGTCGGCGGGAACGGCGACGGCGAATCTCAGGTCCTCGAATTCGTCGCCGCGGCGCAGGCCGATAACGACGCCGGTCGTCTTGTCGGTCTGCTTCACGGCCCAGTCATCATGCTCGGAACGCGAGGCGTCCCAGGCCGAGGCGCCGCCGGCGTATTGCAGGTAGTTGGTCTTGGCGAACTGGCGATAGCTCGAGCGGATGATGGCGGCGACCTCGAGCACGGCGGGGTGATCGCAGCCAAGCGACCTGGCGTGGGAGCGCACCTCGTCGCCGAGCCTTTGCAGCTTCTCCGGCGTGTAGCCGGCGCGCAGCAGTTCGCCTTCGGTCTGGTAGAGGCCGGAGCGCAGGGCGAGGCGCTCTCCCTCGCTGAACAGGCTGCAGGAGACGTCGGCGGCGGCGATGGCCGAGCGTTCGAGGAAGGTGCGCTCGACCAGCGACGGGTCCGCGCCGGCGGCGGGGGCCGTCGCCAGGGCGATGCTCAAAAGTGTTAACGCACGTCCCCGCATTCCTGGGACGCTAGAGGGGGTCGATTTAGGATCGGTTACAGCCCTGCGCGCCGCGTGGCTGCGACCCGCCGCCATTCCTTGGCGCAGGTGATCAGGCCGGAAACCAGCAGGCCCGTGATCGCGGCCAGGACATAGACGCCCAGTCTTTCCTGGTGCGGGGTCACCGAGGAGGCGATCTGGAGGGCGAAAGCCAGCATGATCGGGTTGCCCAAAAGGTTTACGGCGTTTCCCCCAGACAGGGTGCAATGGCGGCGCCAGTCGAAGGACTTGTGGTAAACAGCATCCATGCCGAGAGAGATTCCCACGCACCTCTGGGTCTCCGCCCTGCTGCGCCGAGCAGGGATCGGCGGGGCGTTTGCCGCCATCGTTCACAAGGGGGACGAGGAACGAGGCGACGTGCTCATCAAGGTGACCAGCGAGCGTGGGAAGGCGCGGCTCTATGCGCCGGCCTTCAATCCCGAGGGGCCGACGGAGTTCGAGCGCCTGGCCGCCGAGACCGAGGCGGAGGCGGACGAGCTGGCGGCGAAGCGCCGCAAGATGGACCGGGACCTCTGGGTGATCGAAATCGAGGATCGCGAGGGGCGGCATTTCCTCGTCGAGCCGGTGCGGGGCTGATGCCGCGCCGCTGCGCAAATACGGGGCGGAAACCTGGTAAAAAAATCGGCGGGCGCAGGGCGCTCGACCTGTCCTTCTGAAAGGCAGTCCCGTCGCTTGTAACGGATTCCGCACACGGATAGATTCCGCGCCGAACGTCGGGGGCTGCACGTGGCTGAACCTGTAACCGCACTGGCGATATTCGCCGGGTCGTGGCTGGCGAAGAAGCTGGCTCGCGACTACGCGACCAAGCGCAAGAGCGAGCACACCGCGGTTTTTCAGGCGGCGTCGCTGGAGCGCGACGCTGTCCAGGAAAAGTGCACTGCGATGCAGGGACAGGCCGGCGCCAGCATGGGGCGCATCGGCATCCAGCGAATCGAATCGATGCGGCGCGTGCTGCCAGCGACCGCGACTGCGGCGAAGATCTGCGCTGATCGGGGGCTCGATGACACCGCCTTCAAGGGCGCGGGATGGTTTGGGGGGCGCTCGCACAGGTCTTTGCTCTCGCTTAGCGCCAGCCTGATCGCCGTCGATCTCGTGCTCCCGGAAGGCGCGCCCATCACGTCCGCCGAAACGCTGCTGAGCACGCTGGCGGCGCAGGGCGCCTACAAGGCCTTCGAGTCGCTGCCGCACCACCAGGACGCACACATTGCGACAGGGGCCCTCTCGCCGGAGGACATGGACGGCTCCGTGCTGCACAGTGTCGATGCTGTCGAGGGCGGCGTTGGCAAGGTGGATGACTTCTTCGGCCATCAGGATGTGGCCAAGGATGCGACCGAGGTTATCCGGTCGCTGGACGTCGACGAGATCAACAATCTGACCAGCGGCGCTGATGGCGTGCTTGCAAACGCGGCGGGCTTCGTCGGCAACGATGTCAGTGGCGCGGTGGCCGAGGTCGGCAGCGCGATGGACACGCTGGGCGATTTCATCGGCGACTTTACCGGCCCGGTTGGCTGGGCGCTCGCCGGCTGGAGTATCGGCGGCATCTTTCACGGCAACAAGAAGCTCGCCGACAAGCGGCAGGAAGTGAAGCTGGAGACCAGGGAGCTTGCCGAACGCACCGAGCGCGCCAAGCGCATCCTCGCGCGCGGCGAAGAGATCGAGAAGATCACGCCGGAAGCCAGCTATCAGGCGTTCAAGTATGCATGGATCATGAAACAGGTTGCGAAGAAACGCTTCCGCAGCAGGGGCTGGCGCGAGCGCGACGCGAAGCGTGCAGAAAAACTGGCGAACGCCGCGCGCTACTACTGGCATGTGATGAACACGCCGGTGCTGGCGAAGGGCGGAGACGCCGCCGATGCGCCGCTGAAGCCGCAACTGGCCACAGCGGCATAGATCTGGAGTGAGGCCTTGGCAGATGTGCAAACCCTTCTGGTTTACTGGCCAACCGCCGCGGTTGCGGGCGCGCTGCTTGCCGTCCTTCTGAGCCTGATGTGGATCGTGAAGTGCATGCCACGCCTCAGGACGGCGCTCATTGCGATCAGCAAGAACAAGAAGGATCTCGTTGCGGCGCGGGCGCAGGCGAAAGTCAGCCTCAAGGGCGTCAAGACACGGCGCGGCGAGATGCAGGCCATGCACAAGGTCGCGGGCCAGCTGTTCTGGCGCACCGAAAAGACGTGGGTCGGCTGACATGGAGTGGCTGGGTCCGTATCTGCAGGATGAACAGGTCGGCTTTATCGCGCTTGCGGTGATGGGCGGAGCGCTCGGCCTGGCTGTGCTGATGACGCTGGTGACGGGCTGGTTCACCTGGCGCGCATCGCGGCTTGGCAAAATGGCGCGGCGATTCCAGGGCCGACATCGGATGGCCGACGAACTGATGTCCAGCATGGAAGCGGAGGAAAAGGACCTCCGGCGCCTGATGGGCGAAATGGAGCGGGCGGCGGCGAAGGGCTGACCGCCGGGCTCGCTGGACGTCCGCGGCGCATGCCTGTAGAGGCACGCGCCATGACCCTTTCTCCCCAGCAGGAAGCCGCGCGGCGGCGGACGTTTGCGATCATTGCGCACCCGGACGCCGGCAAGACGACGCTGACGGAAAACCTGCTGCTGGCGGGCGGGGCGATCCGCATGGCCGGCGCAGTCAAGGCGCGCGGCGAGCGGCGGCGGACGACGTCGGACTGGATGAAGATCGAGCGTGACAGGGGCATTTCGGTATCTGCCTCGGTGATGACGTTCGAGTACGAGAACTGCGTGTTCAACCTGCTGGACACGCCGGGCCACGAGGACTTTTCGGAAGACACCTACCGCACGCTGACGGCGGCGGATTCCGCCGTCATGGTTCTGGACGCCGCCAAGGGCATCGAGCCGCAGACGCTGAAGCTGTTCGAGGTCTGCCGCCTGCGGGACATTCCGATCATCACCTACATCAACAAGATGGACCGCGAGGCGCAGGACCCGTTCCAGCTGCTGGACGAGATCGAGCAGAAACTGGCGATGACGGCCTCGCCGCTCTACTGGCCGCAGGGCTCGGGCGAGCGCTTGCGCGGGATGAAGGACCTGCGCACGGGCGAGTTCGTCACCTATCGGCGTGTGGTGGCGCACGATGGCAGCGTGACCTTTTCGACCGAACGCATACAGCCGGACCAGTTCGACGATGTCATGGACGCAGGCGAGCAGGCAGAGCTCGCGGAGCATGCCGAAATGGCGGCCGGCGTCTGCAAGCCGTACGAACACCAGTCGTACCGCGAAGGCCACATGACGCCGGTGGTCTTCGGATCGGCGCTGCGCCATTTCGGCGTGAAGGAGCTCCTGGATACGATCCTCATCGAGGCGCCGGCGCCGCGCGTGCAGAAGGCGAAGGTGAAAGGCCAGCCGACTCCGGTCGGGCCGGAAATGAAGGAGGTGACCGGCTTCGTCTTCAAGATCCAGGCGAACATGGACCCCAACCATCGCGACCGCATTGCCTTCTTCCGCATGGTGTCGGGCCGGTTCACGCGTGGCATGCGTCTCAAGACGCCGGCGGGCAAGCAGATCGGCATCACCTCGCCGGTGATGTTCATGGCGCAGGATCGCGAAATCGCAGACGAGGCTTTCGGCGGCGATGTCATCGGCATCCCGAACCATGGCCAGTTGCGTGTCGGCGACGCGCTCTCCGAAAGCGGCAATGTGCAGTTCCAGGGCATCCCGAACTTCGCCCCGGAAATCCTGCGCCGCGTGCGCACGAGGGATCCGATGAAGTCCAAGCACCTGCGCAAGGCGCTCGAGGGTCTCGCGGAAGAGGGCGTGACGCAGCTTTTCACCCCGGAGATCGGCTCGGACATGATCGTCGGCGCGGTCGGCCAGCTGCAGATCGAAGTGATGGCGGAGAGGATCGCGACCGAGAACAATCTCGAGGTGCTGTTCGAGGCGTCGCCATGGGCTGCGGCCCGCTGGCTCGCCAGCGAGGATCGGGCGAAGCTCGAAGCGTTCATGGAGAACAACCGTTCGTCGATCGCCAAGGATCTCGACGGCGCGCCGGTCTTCCTTGCGAAGAACGCGTGGGACGTCGGGTATGTCTCGGAGCGGAATCCAGCGATCCGCTTCACGAAGACAAAAGAGCGGGCGTAGCCCTGTCATTCGCGCTGACTGGCCGCATCGCGGGTCGCGGCCTCCTTGCCTTCATGAATCACGCGAGCGGCGGCCCGCGGGGATGCGTTGCGCGGGAAAACGACGCCGAAAAAACAAAAAACCGCGAGGCGGCGAGGCGGCGAAGGAGCCGCAGGGCTCGGCCCTTCGGGCCACTTCCCCCCCACGCTTCGCGTGGAAGAAGAGTTACGGCGGCGGCGC
>DATBNA010000229.1:0-2021 GCA_036554545.1 Hyphomonadaceae bacterium | reverse complement strand
AACCTGCAGGGCGATGCGCCGTTCACCCCGCCGGCGCATGTGACGGCGCTGATCGAGAATGCATCGAAGGCCGACGTGGTGACGCCGGTGATACCGCTGTCGTGGGAGGCGCTGGACAAGCTCAGGGAGCGCAAGAGGATCACGCCATTCTCCGGGACGACCTGCATTCGCGGAAGCGACGGCCGCGCGATCTGGTTTTCGAAGAACATTCTTCCGGCGATCCGCTCCGAGGAGAAGCTGCGAAAGGCGGGAGGGCTCTCGCCGGTGCTGCAGCATGTCGGCCTCTATGGCTACCGGCGCGAGGCGCTGGCGCGGATCGCGAAGCTGCCGCCGTCGCGCTATGAGGAGCTCGAAGGGCTGGAGCAGCTGCGCTTCCTGGAGAACGGACTCAGCGTGTTTGCGGTGGATGTCGAAGCATCGAAGCTGCCGTCCGCCGGCATCGACACACCGGAAGACGCAGAGCACGCGACCGCCATGCTGAAGGCGCATGGCGATCCGCATTTCGCATGAGTGCGTTTCTCTACATCGTCCGGCACGGCAACACCTTCGACAAGGGCGATGTCGTGACGCGGGTCGGCGGTCGCACGGACCTGCCGCTATCGACATCCGGCAGGGCGCAGGCCAGGACGCTGGGCGGGCATTTGAAGGCGGTGCGTTTTGCAACGGCGCGGTCGGGGCCGCTGAAGCGTACACGCGAGACGGCGGCGGCGATCCTGGCGGTGCAGGCGGACGCGCCGGAGCTGACGACGGAGTTGTTCCTGCGCGAGATCGACTATGGGCCGGACGAGAACCGGCCGGAGGACGAGGTCGTGGCCCGCATCGGCAAGGCGGCGCTCGAGGCGTGGGAGCGGGAGTCGATTCCGCCGCCTGGCTGGCGCGTCGATCCGGCGGCGCTGGTCGGCAACTGGCAGGAGCTGTTTTCCGATCTTGCCAGGGAGGAGGGCGCCCACCTCATCGTCACCTCCAATGGGATCGCCCGTTTTGCGCTGGCCGCTGCGGGACAGCAGCGCGAGGACGCCAAGCTGGCGACAGGCGCCTACGGCATAGTCGAGCTTTCCGGCGGCGAGGCGGCTGTGCCGGCCTGGAACGTGCGACCGCCGGTCGCGCCCTAGCACGCGTCGCGTTACAGATTGCAGCGCAAGGTGATTTGCGGGGCCGCCGCCCCTTGGGCATTGGTCGCCGCGCGATTTTCAGCCAGTCCGAGTCCTGCAAGATGAATTTCATCGACCTTCAGGCCCAGCGCCAGCGCATTGCCCCGCAGATCGACGCCGCCATCGGGCGCGTGCTGTCGACCTGCGGCTTCATCATGGGGCCGGAGGTCACGAACTTCGAGAAGGCGCTGGCGGGTTTTGCCGGGGCAAGGCACGCGCTTGGCTGCGCCAACGGAACGGATGCGCTGCTGCTGCCGCTGCGGGCCTGGAATATCGGGCCGGGCGATGCGGTGTTCGCACCATCCTTCACCTTCGTCGCCAGCGCCGAGGTCGCCCCGCTGGTAGGCGCGAGCCCGGTGTTCGTCGATGTCCTGCCGGATACCTACAACATGGATCCGGCAAGCCTCGAGGCCGCCATCCTCGATGTGAAGAAGCAGGGCAGGCTCAAGCCGCGCGCCATCGTGGCGGTCGACCTGTTCGGCCAGCCGGCGGACTATCCTGCCATCTCCGCCATTGCAAAGAAGCACGGGCTGAAGCTGATCGCCGACCAGGCGCAGGGCTTTGGCTGCACGCTCCACGGCCGGCAGCCTCTGGAATGGGCCGACGTCGCGACCGCGTCCTTCTTCCCGGCCAAGCCGCTGGGTTGTTATGGCGATGGCGGCGCGGTGCTGACCAACGATGACTCGCTCGCCGCGCTCATCGATTCGATCCGTGTGCATGGCAAGGCCAGCGCCGAAGACATGGCGGCGAAGAAGTACGACAACGATCCGCGCTATCTCAACATGCGTATCGGCGTGAACTCGCGCCTTGACGCCATGCAGGCGGCGATCCTCTCCGAGAAACTGAAGATCTATCCTGACGAGCTGCAGA
>DATBNA010000198.1:0-4309 GCA_036554545.1 Hyphomonadaceae bacterium | reverse complement strand
AGCCGATTGCATGTGCTGCCCTCTGAACAAGAGAGCAGGGCCTCCTTCAAGATCTCGCGCTCCGCCCTTTTTAAAAAGGGACGATGGGCGTGGAGCGCGGCTCAGCCGGTTGACGATGAACCTTTCGGGGTCCATCAGGCCGGGCGGGCCGCGAAGTCGTTTCAAGGGCCAGACTTGTAGAGTGAGTCTTCGGGATCGGACCGGAGGCTGAATTCAGTGACGCGGGGTGGAGCAGTCCGGTAGCTCGTCAGGCTCATAACCTGAAGGTCCTAGGTTCAAATCCTAGCCCCGCACCCACCATTCCCTGAAAAAGGGATGAGACAACCCCCGCCGGCATCGGCGGGGGTTTTCGCATTTTTGGCCTTCCCACTTTTTGCATTCCCCGTTGACAAGATGCGCTCCCGACGAGCAGGGCGTTCAACCCGTCCCTCGTTCGCGTGAGCAGCTGACGCCCGCTGTCAATCGGCCGGCTGCCATGCGCGCCTTTCTGGCAATAGCCGCATCGCTGGTCGGTGCGCGTCGTCGTCGCTATTCTTGAATTGTCTCCACATACCTTACTATTGCGGCGACATCTTCCGGCCGGAATCGGTATTCCGGCATGGCCGGATGTCCGACAACAATGCCTGCAGCAAGCGCCTCTTCAAGCGCAGAGAGCGGATAGTTGCGAGCCAAAGTCCGGAGCAGGGGCGCGTCAGGATGTTTGCTCCGGTCATCGTGGCGATATCCGTGACAATCACCACAGTGCACCTGCACCAGGAACTGTCCTTCGGCGGCGAGCGGGTCCATGCGGTCTTGCGGTTGCGCGGGCGGCGAGGCGCAGCCGACGAGCATCACCAGAGCACACGCAAATGTAGTCGTTCGCATTGAGCCTCGCTCGTCCGGACGCCCGCAGCCCATTATTCATGTGTGGCAGGAGATCAGGCTGACGCCTTGATCTCGAGCAAAACAGGCTTGCGGCCTCTCGCGCATGTCTGCATCGATAAAGCGCCTCGGACGGGCGCGAAACAATCACGCCCCGGTCCACGCCCTCTTTCGAAGGCAGCGAAGCGCCCGATGTCTGGTTCAGCCGAAGGACAAGCCGTGCTGAGTCCGCAGGAGGGGCTCGGCGAGAAGGAAGCCGCGGACCTGCTGACCAGGTTCGGTCCGAACGAGATCGAGAAACCCCGCGCGCGAACGCTGTTGGTCATCGTTCGTGAAACGATGCGGGAGCCGATGTTCCTGCTGCTCATCGCCGCGTCCGTCACCTACCTGGTCGTTGGCGATCTCGGCGAGGGCGTCTTTCTTCTTTGCGCTGCTGCCCTGACGATCGGATTGGTCGTCGTTCAGGAAGCGCGCAGCGAGAATGCCTTGAATGCGCTGCGGGCGCTCGCTCAGCCATATGCGCGGGTTGTTCGCGATGGGCTCAACCGTCGTGTGCCGGCCCGCGAGGTCGTTGCCGGCGATCTCATTCTGGTTGGAGAAGGCGAGCGCATTCCGGCCGACGCCGAACTCGTGGGCGGCGATGTCCTCAGCATCGACGAGAGCATCCTGACTGGCGAGTCCTCGCCAGTGCTTCGACGACCCCGCGACAAGACAGGCGACGCCGAAGCCCAGGTTTTTGCCGGGACCATGATCGTCGGCGGCGCCGGGCGCGCCATTGTGCAACAGACCGGTCCGCGCACCAGGTTCGGCGCCATTGGAGCGTCGCTGGCCGGCGCCACGGAAGATCTGACGCCGCTGCAGAAGTCTGCACGCCGGTTGGTTGCCTATCTGGCCGTGGCCGCACTCTTGTTCTGTGTTGTCATATTCATCGCTTATGGCCTTCTCCGGGACGACTGGCTGCAAGGCGGGCTTACCGCGCTGACGGTCGCAATCTCGCTGCTGCCGGAAGAATTTCCGATGGTTCTGGCCGTGTTCCTGGCGCTGGGAGCATGGCGTCTGGCGCGCCACAACGTGCTTGTGCGGCGATCAGCGGCGATTGAGGCCCTTGGGGGCGCAACCATTCTTTGCGTCGACAAGACCGGCACGCTTACCCGCAATCAGATGAAGCTCGTCCGCGCCTGGAAGGACGGCGCACCGTTTGAACTCGGATCGACGACGCCTGCCGGTTCCGATCTGCGTCATCTGCTTCAGATCGCGGCCATGGCCTCGGGCGCCGGGGCGATTGATCCCATGGATCGGGCGATTCTGGAGCTGGCCGCGCCAAGCCAGGTTGCGGATGAGCCCGTCAAGACCTGGCCACTGCAAACGGGACGCCTCGCCGTGATCCAGTTGTGGCGTCGGGACGGGTCCGAAGTCGCGGCAGCAAAAGGCGCCCCGGAAACGATCTTCCGAATGTGTTCGCTCACCCCGGAGGAAACCGAGCGACTGCATGCGGCGATTGCGACGATGGCGGCCGACGGCCTTCGCGTCCTGGGTGTCGCCTCTGCGAGGGAAGAGCCTGCTTTCTCAACCAGTCCAGAAGATGTGAGGTTCACGTTTGAAGGTCTCATCGGGTTCATTGACCCCCTGAGGGAGGATGTGCCTCGCGCGCTGCAGGAAGCTCGCGCTGCACGGATATCAGTCGCCATGATTACCGGCGATCATCCCGCAACAGCGCTCGCGATCGCTCGCGATGCCGGGATCGACGCCAGCGGCGTACTTGTGGGAGCGGAAATCGACGCGCTGGACGATGCCGCGCTTCGCGCACGCGTAAGAAGCATTCGGGTGTTCGCCCGCATTTCACCGCAACAGAAACTCCGCCTGGTCGAGGCGCTGAAGGTCAACGGCGAGGTTGTCGTGATGACCGGCGACGGCGTCAATGATGGGCCGGCTCTGCAGGCGGCGCACATAGGCATCGCCATGGGACGCCGCGGTTCGGACGTCGCGAGGGAGGCGGCGGACATCGTCCTGCTGGATGACAGCTTCGCTTCCATCGTTGGCGGCGTACGCCTGGGCCGGAGGATCTTCACCAATCTCAGGAAGGCTTTGATCTTCATTACAGCTGTTCACGTTCCGCTGGCCGGCCTGGCCCTTCTTCCCATTCTTCTGGGGTGGCCGCCGCTCTTCATGCCGATGCATGTTGTGCTGCTGGAACTGGTGATCGACCCGGCATGCTCGCTCGTGTTTGAAGCTGAGGCCAGCGAGGCTGATGCGATGAGACGGCCGCCGCGCAGGCCGCGTGAAGCGCTGTTTGGCGTGCGCGAGATGGCGCTCGCAATATTGCAAGGAATAATCGTCCTCGTTGTCATCGTCGTCTACTTCGGGTGGGCCCTTACGGTTGCGCCGGAGCCGGAAGCGCGGGGCGCCGCATTTGCGAGCCTCGTGATCGCCAACCTTTTCCTGGCGCTGGCAAATTCAGCCGGGGGGAGGCTGGGGCTATTCGATCGCAGTCATGCTGCGTTCTGGATTATCAGTGTCGTTGCCGGTCTGGTTCTGGCGACTCTTCTCTACTGGCCGCCTCTGGCCGCAGTTCTCCACGTCTCCGGTCCCGACTGGCAGCTGTTCGCGCCGGGCGCGGCCGTCGCGGCGATCGCCGGTGGATGGTGGGGCGCGGCGAAGCTGCTGGACCGGTATTTCGCGGCTCAGCGCGCGGTGTAGCCGCCATCGATGACGAGTTCGGCGCCGGTGACGAATTTGGCTTCATTCGACGCCAGATAGACCGCGCCCCAGGCGATGTCGTCCGCCTCTCCCATATGACCGAGCGGGTGCAGGTCCGCGACCATCTTGCGGCCCGCCTCCAGGTCGCCAAGGGACCGAAGATGGTTCTCGACCATGGGAGTCCAGATGTATCCGGGGTGAATCGAATTCACGCGAATCCTGTCCGGCGCATAAAGCAGGGCGTCGGTCTTGGTCATCAGACGAACGGCGCCTTTCGAAGCGTGATAGGGCGGCACGTCCGCGCCGCCCACCAGCCCATAGATCGACGAGAGGTTGATGATGCTGCCGCCGCCAGCAGCGCGCATATGCGGGATGACATGTTTCGTGCAGAAGAAGACGCCTTTCACGTTTATGGCCTGTACCCGGTCCCATTCTTCTTCGGTCAGTTCATGCGTCGGCTTGTTCGGGCCCGAAATGCCGGCGTTGTTCACGAGGACGTTGATGCGGCCAAATCGGGCGGCTGCTTCGCCAATTGCGTCGGCGACCTGCCGTTCCTTCGATACGTCGCAGCGCCAGAAACTTGCATTTCCGCCCTGGCTGCAAATCTCCCTGGCGACAGCCTCGCCCGCCTCAACGTCCGTATCGAGCACAGCAACGGCGGCGCCTTCCCTGGCCATCTGGACAGCGCAGGCTCGCCCGATGCCCAGAGCTGCTCCGGTGACAACGGCTACCACGTCTTTCAGGCGAGGCA
>DATBNA010000168.1:0-14191 GCA_036554545.1 Hyphomonadaceae bacterium | reverse complement strand
CAGCTCGCGCACGTTGCCCGGCCAGTCGTAGGCGACCAGCAGGTCGTAGGCGGACTTGTCGAGCTGCTTCTCGGGCAAGCCTTCCTTCTTCGCGCGCACAAGGAAGGCCGATGCGAGATCCGGAATGTCCTCCTTGCGATCACGCAACGGCGGCAGCTGCAGCGCTACGACGTTGAGGCGGTAGTAGAGGTCCTCGCGAAAGAGTCCCTGATCGACCAGCGCCCGCAGGTCATGCTTGGTCGATGCGATGATGCGCACGTCCAGATCGTCGCCAGTCGATGCGAACCGTCCATCCTGCAGGAAGCGCACAAGTCTCGTCTGCGCCTCGAGCGGCATGTCGCCGACCTCGTCGAGGAAGAGCGTGCCGCCGTCGGCTTCGCTGACCTTCCCGCGCCGCCGTCCGTTGGCGTCCTTAACCCCGCCGAAAAGCTCCTCCTCCACCTGGTCGCGCTGGAGCGCGGCAAGGCTCACTGCCACGAAGGGCCCGCCCTTGCGTTTGCCAAGCTGGTGGATGGCGCGCGCCGCCAGATCCTTGCCCGTGCCGCTCTCGCCCTCGATCAGCACGGTGAGGTCGTTGTTCATCACCCGCGCAATGACGCGATAGACCGACTGCATCGGCTTGGAGCGGCCGATAAGCGGCAGCGTCTCGTCCTTCTCCGCCCGTCGCCCGCCGCCAGTGTCCATGGGGCGCACCGGCTTCTTCTGCAGGGCGCGGCGCACGGTCTCCGCCAGCTTGTCGATGTCGAACGGCTTGGGGAGGTAGTCGTAGGCGCCGTGATCCGAGGCCATTGCCGCGGTCAGCACCGTCGACTGCGCCGAAATCACGATCACTGGCAGGTCCGGCCGCGCCCGGCGTATTTGTGGCAGCAGGTCGAAAATCGACTCGTCCGGCATGTAGACGTCGGTGATCAGCAGGTCGCCCTCGCCCGCCTGGATCCAGCGCCACAGCGCCGACATCGTGTTGGTCGATCGGACGTGGTAGCCCTCCTGCGCAAGCGTCTGACTTATTACCAGCCTCACGCTGGCGTCGTCGTCTGCGACAAGGACAGTTGGGCCGCTCATTTGGCCGCTCCTTTTTGACGCGCGATGGGGAAGAGAAGGCGCAGCGTGGCGCCGGTCGCGCTGTTATCCAGGATCACGAACCCGCCATGCGCCTGCATGATCTCGGCGACGACAGCGAGGCCGATGCCTGCCCCGCCTGCCTTGGTCGTGAAGAAAGGCTCGAACACACGGGCCACCGACGCCTCCGGCACGCCAGTCCCGTTGTCCGTTACTGAAATCTCGAGCGCGCCGCGCGCACGCGGCAGGTCGCGGCCGGCAAAGCGGAAGCCTGCGCGATAGCGCGTCGCTATGGAAATCCGCGCCTGTCGCGAGCCGGTGCTGGCGGCTTCAACGGCGTTCTTGACCAGGTTGAGCGCCGCCTCGTGCAGGTGGTCAGGATCCACCTCGATCTCGGGCAGCGATGGATCGTAGAGAAGATCGAACCGCGCCGTGGCCCCGAAGCTCGCCTTGGCGAGGTCGACCACGCTGTCGAGCACGACGTGTACGTTGGTCATGCGCGTGCGCGGGCTGAAGAACGTCTCGAACGCCACGAAGCGATCGACGATGCGCTGGATGCGCGCGCCTTCCTCGCGGATCAGCGACAGTAGCGGCTGCTGCTCGTCTTGCGCCTTTCGCGCCAGAAGCTGCGCGGCGCCGACGATGCCGGCCAGCGGGTTCTTCACCTCGTGGCCCAGCATGCGCGCGATCTGAGCGAACGCCGTCACTTCGGCATTGGTTTCTTCCTGCCCGGTCCGCGACGACGGATGGAAGGTCAGCACCAGTCCGCCGTCTTCGCCGTCGGGCGATGCCGTTACATCGAGATCGACCGGCGCGATGTGCGGGCTCGCAAGGCGGATCGAGCGGGCCGACATCACTCCGCCCTCGCGCCGCGCCCTTCCGATGAAGTCGAGCAGCGGGGCGTCCTGTGGAAGTATGTCTGTCAACGGTCGCCCGCGCAGCAGCGGCGCCGATCGCGCCAGCAGCGTTTCACCCGCGGGGTTCACGAGGGTCACTGCATCCCGCCGCGACAGCCCGATCACCGCGAACGGCATCGCATCGAGGACACGGCTCGCGATCGCAGAAGGGTCCTGAACTGTCGTGATCATGCTGCAGCCCTCCGCCCGGCCAGGACGTCCACGATCCCATCCGCCAGGGCGGCGGAGCTCTCGAGGCGGCACAGGGCGACGCGTTCCTCCGCCATCGGCGGGAGGTCATAGTCTTCACACCACGCATCGATGAAGGCGGCCACGTGCTTGCGTACGACGCGCACGCCCAGACGCTCGCCATAGAGCTCAACGGAGCCAGCCAGCTGTTCAAGAATGGACGCCAGCTTCTGCTCGGGCGCCGGCGGCGAGTATGGCGTACCGAACAGCGCATGCGCGATCTCGGCCGGCCGCCAGGGCCGTCCTTCGGCGCCACGCCCGATCATCACGCCGGCAGCACCGGAATTGTCCAACGCTTCGCGCGCGCTTGCTTGGTCCTCAATGTCGCCGTTGGCGATGACAGGCAGCCTGATCGCCTCGACCACCGCCGCTATGCGCGCCCAGTTGGCCTCGCCGTTATAAAGCTGCTGGCGGGTGCGCCCGTGCACCGTGACCATCCGCGCACCCTCGCCCTCGGCGATACGCGCAATCTCTGGCGCGTTCAGCGAACCATCGTCCCAGCCCAGCCGCATCTTCACGGTCACCGGCCGGGACGTCCCCGCGACGGTTGCGGCGATCAGCTGCCGCGCGAGGTCCGGTTCGCGCATCAGGGCGCAGCCCGACTGGCCGCCCGTGACTCGTTTCGCAGGGCAGCCCATGTTGATGTCGATGATGTCCGCGCCGGCCGCTGTTGCCAGTTCCGCCCCGGTGCGCATCCAGTGGGGCTCGCGCCCGGCGAGTTGGACGATGAACGGACCAAATCCATTGTGCGGCGCAGCGCGACGAACGAACTCTGTCGCCTCGCGGGCAAGTTCGGCCCCCGCAACCATCTCGGTGACAACTGCCGGAGCCCCAAACCTGTCAGCTTCTCTCCGGAAGGGTGCATCTGTTACGCCCGACATCGGGGCCAGGAATACCGGCGCCGCGATCTGGACATCGCCCACGAGGAACACCAGACAGTCTCCCACTTTCACCCCGTTATGCCTAATTTCTAGGCATATTCTACTGTATACTTAGACCTCACCCGCGCAAAGGCGTCAAGAATGCTCAATCATGAGGCGTTTCGCGGCGGCAACACCGGGGCAGTCCTTGTCGCGGCAGGGGCTGGAAGCCGTGCCGGCGGGGAATTACCCAAGCAGTTTCAGTCCATCCGGGGCAGACCTGTGCTCATCTGGAGCCTGGAGGCTTTGCTGCGCTGCGAAGAAATTGCGGCCGTTGCGGTCGTGGTTTCGCCCTCGGAACGCGCCCGTGCGCTATCGATCCTGCCGTCCGACCCTCGAATCCAGGTGGTGGATGGCGGCGCCGAGCGGACTGATTCCGTCCGCGCCGGCCTCGAGGCGCTGGACGGCCAGGGCCTCCAGAACGTCCTCATTCACGACGCCGCGCGCCCCGGCTTGTCGGCAGGCGTCATCCGCGAACTCATCGCCGCGCTCGAAAGGGCGGACGCTGCGGCCCCCGCCCTGCCCGTCGCTGACGCCCTGAAGGATGCTCGCGGCGGTCTTCGCAATGTCGATCGCGCCGGGCTGGTTCGCGTCCAGACACCCCAGGCCTTCCGCTTTGACGTGATCCGCAAGGCCATCGCCGGCGCGGGCAGCGCGGTGGACGACCTGACGCTCGTCGAAGCCGCCGGCGCGCGCATAGAGCTGACGCCGGGCCGCCACGAGCTTATGAAGATCACCCATCCCGAAGACCTCGCCATCGCGGAGAAACTGCTCGTGTCCCAGCCGCAAGCCAGCATGCGCGTCGGCACGGGCTTCGATGTCCACGGTTTTGTTGCCGGAGATGGCGTAACCATCTGCGGGATCCGCATCCCACATACAAAGAAACTCGAAGGCCATTCCGACGCCGATGTCGGCTGGCACGCCCTCACCGACGCCATTCTCGGCGCCGCCGCGCTCGGCGACATCGGCGATCACTTCCCGCCATCCGATCCGAAATGGAAAGGCGCGAACTCTCTCGTGTTCCTCCAGCATGCGGCAAGGCTCGCCGCCGATCGCGGCCTGCATGTTGTCAACGCCGACATCACCCTGATGTGCGAGAAACCGAAGATCTCTCCCCACCGCGACGCGATGCGTGTGAAGACCGCTGAAGCTCTCGCCATCCCGCTCGACGCCGTCAGCGTCAAAGCCACGACGACAGAAAAGCTCGGCTTCCTCGGCCGCGAGGAAGGCATCGCCGCGCAGGCCGTTGTGTTGCTATCCTCCTGATTGACGCCGGAGGCAGCCGCATGTTCGACGAACACCTTCTCAACCTTGCCCGCCTCACGCTCGATGAAGCGCAGCAGCGGCGTCTCAAGATTGCGACGGCCGAGAGCTGCACAGGCGGCCTCATCGCCGGCCTGCTCACCGAAATTCCCGGTTCGTCAGCGACCGTCGAACGCGGTTTCATCGTCTACTCCAACCGCGCCAAGGAAGAGATGCTCGGCGTTCCCGGCGACCTCATCGCCGATGCCGGCGCCGTCTCCGAACCAGTCGCCCGCGCCATGGCCGAAGGCGCGCTTGAAGAGTCCCGCGCCAACCTGGCCGTCGCCGTCACAGGCGTCGCTGGGCCAGGAGGCGGCACCCCGTTGAAACCGGTCGGTCTCGTTCATCTCGCCGTTGCTCGCGAGAACAAGCCGATCTTCCACCAGGCCATGCGCTACGGCGATGTCGGTCGCCACGAAATCCGCCGCCAGACCATCATCACCGCGCTGGAGATGGTCCGGAAAATGATGTCGTGAATTTAAGCCGGCCCGCCGTCTAACCGCGATGTAATTGGCAAAGCCCGCCGCCGCTCGGTAAGCGCCTGCGCCGCCGCCACCAAGCCTGAACCCGGACAAGCGGCCACCACGGACATGCCCTCATCCAGCCACGAACCGGCGCGACCCGTCACGCGTTGTTAACGGGCTTGGCCCAAGGATTCTTTATGCGCGCACTCGCAATCATCCCCGCCCTCGCGATTCCCCTTTTTGCCGGCATCGGCTCCTGCGCCAGCAGCGTGCAGGCCGCGGAAAGCGCCTCTGTCGAGATCTCCGGCAACGACTGCGCCGTCATGGCCGCAGTCGCGAAGGAGCACTTCAGGTTCTCCGCCGAAAACCCTGCCCCGCCCCTTAAGGGCCTGGGCGAGCCCGGCTGGCGGCCCCAGTGCGACTGGTCGAAATACGGCCTCTCCTTCACCGACTACAACGATGTCCCGCAATCGGCCGATCCGCGCGAACGGATGAAATGGGTCGAATTCAAGCAGCCGCGCTATGATGGTCAGGGTGCGCTGATTGAGACTGGGATCATGCATGGACCCTTGGCCGGTATCGGCTATGAATGCCGGGTCAGGTCCGGCGTTGCAGGCTGGACCGTCAGCGAGTGCAAGCAGTCCTGGATCTCATGATGACCCGCCTTCTTACTGTCCTCTGCCCCGTCCTCCTTGCGGTAACGGCGGCGGGATGCGGCAGCACGAAGGAGCCCGCGCCCCGCGAAGCGCAGTTTGTCACCAACGATTGCGACCTGATCGCCGTCATCGGCAAGGAACGCTACAACCTTACCCGCAACGACCCGCCGCGCCGTCTTCGCCTCAATGGCGAGGATGCCCCATGGAAGCCCAACTGCGACTGGCAGGCCCTTGGCTTCAATCTCGTGGAGGTCAGCGGTCCTGAAGGCGTCGCCGCGACGGCCGGCATGGCTGAAGTCAGCTTCAATCGTCCACGCTACGACTCCGAGGGCGCGCTGGTCCGCACTTCCATGGCCGCCAACGGTACGGCCGCCGATCGCGCGCTCTGCCGCCTCAGCCGCGGCCTGTCCGGCGCATGGGCTATCTCCTCGTGCGGTCCCGATCCGAAGGACGTACTGCCACGCGCCGCTGCGCCGAGCCCGGCTGACGCCACGCCTGACTCCACGCGCCTGCCCGCTCCCAATCGCGATCAGGTCCCGCGCGACGCCACCATCCCCGATCCGAATCCGGGCTCCACGCCGAACTCACCGTAACTAGACCGGCGTCCGCACGCTCGAATATCTGCGCGCCGCCTCGCTGACGAACGCGTCGATCACCCGTTTGACGGCGAATGTCTTGTTGGCGTCGGCAAGCGCCTGCAGCACGAAGTTGCGGAATTCGAACGCGATGGAGAAGTCGATCCGCGTGCCCGTCGGGATCGCCTCGAAGCGCCACTGATTGGACAGCTTCCGGAAAGGTCCGCGCACCAGGCTGACATCGATTGCGAGTTCGTCCTGACGCGCATCCACATCGGTGATGAAGGTTTCGCGAAAGCCCTTGAACCCCACCGTCACTTCGGCGCGGCAGCGCATGCGGTTTTCGTCTTCCTGCTCGCTCAGCAGCTTCAGCGACTGGATCCAGTGAATGAAATCCGGATAGCGGCCGACATCCGAGACAAGGTCGAACAGGTCCTCAGGCCGATACGGCAGGTCGAGCGTCTGGCGGTGATTGGTCACGGGATCAGCGGCCGAGCTGCGCCTCGCGGGCGGCGCGCAGGCGCGCGAAATCCTCGTCGGCGTGATAGGACGACCGCGTCAGCGGCGAGGCCGACACCAGCAGGAAGCCTTTTGCCCGTGCGATCGTTTCCAGCGTCTGAAACTCCTCCGGCGCCACGAAGCGGTCGACCGCTGCGTGCTTGCGTGTCGGCTGCAGGTATTGGCCGATGGTGAGAAAGTCGACGCCGGCGGACCGCATGTCGTCCATCACCTGCATCACCTCTTCCTTGCTCTCGCCAAGCCCGACCATCAGTCCGGATTTGGTGAACTGGGAAGGATCGCGCTCCTTCACCCGCTCGAGCAGCCGCAGCGAGTGGTAATAGCGAGATCCTGGCCGGATCGAGAGATAGAGCCGCGGCACGGTCTCGAGATTGTGGTTGAACACGTCCGGCTTGGCATCGATGACGATGTCCGCTGCATCTCCCTTCCTCAGGAAGTCCGGGGTCAGGATTTCGATCGTAGCCTTCGGCGCGGCGAGCCGGATGGCTTTGACCACTTCGGCAAAGTGCGCAGCGCCGCCGTCGTCGAGATCGTCGCGGTCGACCGAAGTGATGACCACGTGTCCGAGGCCCATCGCCGCCACGGCCTCGCCTACCCGGCGCGGTTCGTCGGCGTCGAGCGGTCCAGGCAGGCCCGTCCGCACATTGCAGAACGAGCAGGCGCGCGTGCATGTGTCCCCCATGATCATCAGCGTCGCGTGCTTCCTGGTCCAGCACTCGCCGATGTTCGGGCAGCCTGCCTCCTCGCAGACCGTATGCAGCCGGCCGTCCTGCACGATCTTCTTGGTCTCGAGATAGCCCTGCGACGTTGGGGCTTTCACCCGGATCCAGCTCGGCTTGCGTAGCAGGGGGGTATCCGGCCGGTTCTGCTTTTCTGGATGCCGCGCCGCGCGTGAATCGACGTCCTCGGAGCGCCTGGTGCCGTCAAAACCGCCTGTGTTGTCGAGCAAGGTGGGCATGGGGCCCTGTTATCCCGAATTGCTGGCCGGCGAAATCGCTGCGTACCCACGGCAACCGGCCACTGGTTGCCTCGTTTGTGCTTTACATGTCACAGGGTATATTAACGGAAAGACATAAGAGGGCGTCCCGGAAACCGCCAGCAGCGGACCGAGGGCGAAGTGGCCCAAGGGAGGTTTAAGCCATGGCGTCATTGAGATCCGCCTACGACCCCCGCAATGCCGAGCTTGGTGTATTCGACGCGCTTCTTGCCGCACGCAGGGAATATGGGGGCGGGAAGATCGCCTTGCACGACGCAGACGATCGCAAGCTCTCCTATGACGACATCATCCGGGCAGCCTTCGCTCTGGGCTCTGCCCTGAAGAAGGGCAGCAAGCGTGGCGAAGCCGTCGGCGTGATGCTGCCGACCGGCGCTGGGGCGGTGATCACCTTCTTCGCGCTCAATGCCTATGGCCGCGTGCCGGCGATGATCAACTTCACTGCGGGCGCGCGAAACGTCCGCGCCGCGCTCAAGGCCGCCAAGGTGAAACGCGTGGCGACTGCCCATGCCTTCATCGAGAAGGCCGAGCTGCACCCGCTGGTCGACGAACTCCGCAACGACGTCCAGTTCACCTACCTCGAAGACGTTCGCGCCGGGCTCGGCCTGAAGGACAAGGCGGCTGGCGCGCTCGGTCCGCTCGCGCCGTGGGCGTTCGCCGCGCATCCTGATCCGAAATCCCCGGCCGTGGTTCTTTTCACCTCCGGCACCGAAGGCGACCCGAAGGGCGTCGTGCTCTCGCACTTCAACATCGTCGCCAACGTTCATCAGGTTCTCGCCCACGTGCCCGAGGCGCTCGGACCGGAAGACGTGCTGTTCAATCCTCTGCCCACCTTCCACTGCTTCGGATTGACCGCCGGGGCGCTGCTGCCCCTGCTGGGCGGCATGAAATCCGTTCTGCATCCCTCGCCGCTGCAGACAAAGATCATCCCGAAGCGAGTCGAGGACACCGGCGCCACCATCTTGTTCGCCACCGACACCTTCCTCAACCAGTACATCCGCGCCTGCGCCGGCAACGAACTCGGCAAGCTCCGCTTCGCCGTCTGCGGCGCCGAGCGCGTCCGCGACGAAACCCGCCAGCTGGTGCGCAAGCGCTTCGACGTCGAACTGCTGGAAGGCTATGGCGCCACCGAAGCCGCGCCGGTCATCGCCGTCAACCAGCCGGGCCGCAATCGCCCCGGCACCGTCGGCCGCCCCCTCCCTGGCATGGAGCTGAAGTTCGAACCTGTCCCCGGCATCGAGAATGGCGGCCGCATGCTGGTCCGTGGTCCAAACGTGATGATCGGCTATCTCATGACCGACCGGCCCGGCGAACTTCAGAAGCTCCCGCAGGGCTGGCATGACACAGGCGACGTCGTCAGCCAGGACAACGAGAACTGCCTGACCATCCGGGGCCGTCTGAAGCGCTTCGCCAAGATCGGCGGCGAGATGGTGTCGCTCGCCGTCGTCGAGAATGTCGCCTCGACGCTCTGGCGCGAACACGACCACGCAGCGGCGGTGCTGCCCGACAAGCGCAAGGGCGAGCAGATCGTCCTCCTCACCACCTATCCGAAAGCCGACCGCACCGACCTCCAGCGCTGGGCGCAGGACCACGGCGTCAACGAGCTGTCGCTGCCGCGGAAGATCTTCCAGGTGTCCTCGATCCCGGTCCTCGGCACCGGCAAGATGGATATCGGCGCGGTGCAGAAGCTCGCGGCAGAACTTGCTTCGCGTGTGGAAGCCCAGGGTGGCGCACAGGCGGCGGAATAACGCCAATTCCTAAGTTCGGTTAGGAATAAGGGCTTTTCCTAAGCTCGGTTAAGAATACGGGCCTTTCCTAAGTTCCGTTAGGAATAGGTCTCTTTCCTAAGATCGCTTAACGATTGGCGCGAAGCGCTGGTAGCCGGAAGGGCCTAGTTGCCGCTGAAGATGCCTTGCTTTCGCAATGCCTCGATGACCACCCTTTGTGTCCTCTTTCGCCAGCAGAAATTCATCTGCTCGATTTCGAAGAACTTGCGATGCTCCGCGAGTGCCTTTTGGCGTGTGGTCTCAAGCGCAATGATTGAATCCAACGACCTGGTGTAGGCGGCGATCGTCGCTTCGACCTTACGCGCCTCCGCCGCTGATGCATCGGCCGGCGCCTTCACGTTTGAAAATGCTGTGTCAGCCGCAGCCTTCATATCGCGCGCACGGCCCCACATGTCTTCCGCTTCCATCGCGTACGCCCTATTGGCCAGCTCGAGCATTTGCGCACGGTGCGCGTAGTGAACCGAGCAGCGGCCGTAGTCGCGCATCATCGCGTAGTTGTCCGCAAGATAGTCTTCCACATTGAGCGGTAGCCGCTGGGCGATTGCTGTTGGCGTGGCGAGCGACATCAGCATCGCTGCTAGACACGAGAAACGAACCATCGCGTCCCCTCTCGCTTGAACGCCACATTGTGCGTGTGAACTACGAATCTGTCGATGCCAGTCGGAAAATGACGGTTCGCCGCCGGACTGCTTACTCGCTCCTAGATATGCAGCGGCCGTCCATGCGCGGCCAGCACGCTCTCATGCATCATCTCCGACAACGTCGGGTGCGGGAACACCGTCTCCATCAGCTCCGCCTCGGTCAGCTCGCCCTGCCGAGCGATGCAGTAGCCCTGGATCAGCTCCGTCACCCCCTCGCCTGCCATGTGCGCGCCGAGCAGTTCGCCGGTGTCTGCATCGAAGATCGTCTTCACGATCCCTTCCGGCTCGCCCAGCGCGATCGCCTTGCCATTACCGATGAAGGGGAACTTGCCGACCTTCAGCTTCTTGCCGGTCTTCTTCGCGGCCTCTTCGGTCAGTCCGACCGACGCGACCTGCGGATGCGAATAGGTGCACCCCGGCACATTCCACGGATCGAACTTGTGGCCTGGCGTCTTGCCTGAGATGCCCTCGACCACGACGACGCCCTCATGCATCGCCTTGTGCGCCAGCCAGGGCGGTCCGCAGACGTCCCCGATCGCATACAGCCCCGGCACATTGGTCTTGCCATAGCCGTCGACGACGATGTGCGTCTTCTCGACCTTCACGCCGAGCGCTTCGAGCCCGAGGTTCTCGACATTGCCGACAATGCCGACAGCGAGGATCACCTTGTCTGCCTTCAGCGTCTGCACCCCATCCTTCGTGGCCACTTCCGCCGTCGCCACACCGCCAGCCACCTTCAGCGATTTCACCTGCGCCGAAACGTGAAACTTGATGCCCTGCTTGCCGAGCTGCTTGGTCATGAACGCGGAAATCTCCGCATCCTCCACCGGCAGGATGCGATCCAGCGCCTCGACCACCGTCACCTCGACGCCGAGGGTGCGATAGAAACTCGCAAACTCGATCCCGATGGCGCCCGAACCGATCACCAGCAGGTTCTTCGGCATTTCCGTCGGAACCATCGCCTCGCGATAGGCCCACACTGTCTTGCCGTCGACCTTCAGCCCGGCGTCCGGAATCTCCCGCGCCCGCGCGCCTGTCGCGAGCATCACATTCTTCGCTGTGTAGGTTCCCTCGCCCTTTCCCTTCTCGACGATCACCTTCGGCGCGGGCGTCCCTTTTTCCAGCCGCGCCGTCCCCTCCAGCACGTCGATCTTGTGCTTCTTCATCAGGAACTGGACGCCGTTCGAAAGCTGCTTCGCCACCGCCCGCGAGCGCTTCACGATCGCATCCAGCATCACCTTCGGGTTCTCGACCGAGAACCCATAGTCCTTCGCATGCGTGATCAGGTGCCAGACCTCGCTCGACCGCAGCAGCGCCTTGGTCGGAATGCACCCCCAGTTGAGGCAGATGCCGCCCAGCTCCGCCCGCTCGACGATCGCCGTCTTCATCCCCAGCTGCGACGCCCTGATCGCGGCGACGTATCCGCCGGGTCCGGAGCCGATCACGATGAGGTCGTAGGATTTGGATTCGCTCATGCCTCGCACCATACGCGAAGCCTGATCCGGCTCAATCGACCTTGTAGACCAGCGAAAGCCTCGTTGAAGCGTTGGTCTGCTTGGTGTTCGGCGGCGGATCCGTGTCGTGCCGGATTTCGTAGCTGAACCTGACCTTCAGATTGCCCCAGAGATCGGCTGTCAGCGCGGCAATGTTCTCCATCTCCGTCGACAGCGGCACATAGATCATCGCCGTGTCATTGGTCAGCGCTATTTTGTCCGTGAGCCTGTATTTGAAGCTTGAGGCCAGCGCGAGGCCGATCGAGTCTTCCACCGTCTCGGGTATTTCTTCCGTCAGGGGCGGCGTTGCCGGGTAGGCCCGGACATGGTCGATCTTGTAGCCCGGCCCGCCCTGCAGCACCCAGTCCATCGTTTTGGTATGGACGACGTCATAGCTGGCGCCCAAGCCGACGAAGTAACGCCAGCCGAAGCCGGAATACTTGTCGTTTTCCGCACTGGCATAGAGCAGCGCCGACCATTTGGAATCGAAGCGATAGCCCATCTGGAAGGAGCCGAAGATCCGGTTCTCGGTCTCATGATGATTGTCCTTGTCGTATTCGCCATCGAGCCGGAGCGACTCGGACCAGCGATCTTTCGCGTGCTTCAGTCTGATGGCGGCTGCGAGATCCGTGCTGTTGGTGTCGCCCTGGCTGATCGAGGCGGAAAAGGAGCCTTCTCCGGTCCAGGTCTTTGTCGGCTTGATGGGGACAAGCTCAACCTGCCCGAAAGCAGCGCCGGCCACGCCGGCCGCAAAGGCGAACGCCGCCCATATCCGCATGCCCCATGTCGACAATCCACGTCCTCGCGTCGCAGCGCGCTCAGGCGCCCGACGAGACGATTTCGGCGCCGCGCGCCGTGGGCAATTCGCAAACACCCGAGTTCGGCCTCGGGTGTTATCCTCAGTCGCCGGGTCTCAGCTACGTTGTCTGCCGTTGTTTCGGTTATTCGAACCGTCTGGCCGCCGGGACCAGTGACGCAGTGTTCGAAACCACACGACCGCAATCGCCGTCAGCACGACCAATAGTGTCACAAATACACCTATGGATCGCCAAGGCAGCCCAACCGACTCATGCAGGAAATCGCCCGCAAACACCACCACGAGAAGCGTGGCCGCGAAAGCGATCAGTCCAATGATGGCCGATGTTCCCCATGTTCTGAACATCGCATCTCTCCTAAAGCAGCATCGCCTCAGGCGTTTCCACGAACTGCTTGAAGTGCTGCAGCCACTTTGCGCCCGTCGCGCCATCCACCACGCGGTGATCGCAGGTCAGCGTCACCGTCATCATTGTGGCGATCGCCAGCTTGTCGTCCTTCACAACCGCGCGTTTCTCGCCCGCGCCCACCGACAGGATCATCCCTTCCGGCTGGTTGATGATCGAGGCGAACGCCTTGACGCCGAACATGCCGAGGTTCGAGATCGAGAACGTGCCGCCCATGTATTCCTGCGGCTTCAGCTTCCTGTCCCGCGCTCGCGCCGCGAGGTCCTTCATTTCCGCCGCGATCTGCGCCAGTCCCTTGCTCTGCGCATCGCGCACCACTGGCGTGATCAGCCCGCCGGGTATCGCCACCGCCACCGACACATGCGCCGACTTGTGCATGACGATGCCCTTGTCGGTGTAGCTCGCATTGGCGTCCGGCTGCGCCATCAGCGCCATCGCGCACGCCTTGATCAGCATGTCGTTGACCGAGACCTTCACGCCTGACTTTTCCGCCGCCTCGTTGATCCGCGCCCGCGCCGACAGCAGGTGGTCGATCTCGAGGTCGATCGTCAGCGGGAAGTGCGGCACCTGCATGAAGCTCTGCGTCAGCCGCTTCGCCGTCACCTTCCGCACGCCATCGAGCGGAACCAGCTCGAACGTACCTGGCAGATAGACGCGCTCATCGATCGTCGCCGGCTCGATCAGGCTTCCCGGCGCCGCCGGCGCTCCGGGCCTCGCCACGGCGCCGCCTTTCGGCGCCTTCAGCACGTCCGCCTTGATGATCCGCCCATGCGGCCCCGAGCCCTTCAGCGCCAGCAGGTCGACACCCTCCATCCGCGCCAGTCGCCGCGCCAGCGGCGAGGCCTTCACTCTGGGACCGCCGGGCGCCTGCCTGGCGCTCGTCGAAACTGCAGCCACCGGTTGCTCAGCGCGCTGCGGCGCGCCTGCCGGCCGGGCGGCCGGCGGTCCCGGATCGGGCTTCGCCTCCACCTTCGCAGGCGCAGCCTTCGGCGCTTCCGCCTTCGTCCCGCCATTACCCTTGGCCGGCGCGGCGCCGCCGCCTTCGCCATCAAGCTCGGCGATCACGGCGTTCACCTTCACGCCCTGCGCGCCCTCAGCGACGAGCAGCTTCGTGACGGTTCCCTCATCGACCGCCTCGACCTCCATCGTCGCCTTGTCAGTCTCGATCTCGGCGATCACATCGCCGGGCTTCACCTTGTCGCCGACCTTCACATGCCACTTGGCGAGGTTGCCCTCCTCCATCGTCGGCGACAGCGCAGGCATCGTGATCGGGATGGTCATTCGGGACTACTCAATCAGGTCCAGAAAGTTATTGGATTGAAGCTTGAAAGCTTCGCGAATGCGTAGGTGAGCCGCGACAAGGTCATCCCGCGTCAAACCGAACTCACTCAAAATCGAGTCTCTATGATGCGGATA
>DATBNA010000165.1:0-10176 GCA_036554545.1 Hyphomonadaceae bacterium | reverse complement strand
CGCGCTTCGTACCAGGCGACGCGGCCCTCATAGGGCTGGTGCGAATTGACGGCGAGACGGGTATGGCCGTCGGCCGAGCGCGAGGGCGCCACCGCGAGTTCGTTGGAGCCGAGTTCGACGTCGTCGGGGACGTTGAGCAGGGCTTCGCGCGTCGACACCTCGTAGTTGGCTTTGCCCGAGAGCAGGGCGTCGACCTCACCCTCGAGACCGTAGAAGGAAGGCGGGCGGTTGACATAGCCGGCGACGATGTCCTGTCCACGCACCGGCGCGGTGCGGGCGCAGCCTGAATCGGCATGTTCGGCGCACCAGAGATTGAGGCCGGCGGCGTAGCCTTCGGCGATCGCCTTGGCGGCAGGCGAGACCTTCGCGTCGTAGTCGCGGTTGACGACGTCGATGTTGCCGAGGGCGAGCATGAAGTCGTCGGCCTTGGCGCCGCTGTCGCCGACGATCTCGGCGAGCGTGCCGCGATTGGAGCGGACGACTTCCTCGATGTTCTTCCAGTCGTCTTCGGCGTGCGCATAGGCGAGGCCGAAGACGACGTCGGCGTGGCGCTTGCCGTAGATGTGCGGGACGCCGAACCTGTCGCGGATGATGCGGGCGTCGTAGCCGGCGGCGACTTCCTTCGCCTTGGCGGGATCAAAAACTGCCGGTTTTTCGCTGGCGGGAGCAGAGCAGGCCGCGATGGCAATCAGAGCTGTAGCGCAGAGCGCAAGCGTGCGGACGGCCATGGCGTTTCTCCCTTTGGGCTGGGAAGGAACGTACCGAGAGTGACGTTGAGAGGCTAGTGAGCCCGCCCTCGTGGTTCGACGGACGCACGCTCCGCGTGCTGCTCACCATGAGGGCTTACGTACGGTCAGCAGTTACGCCCTCATGGTGAGCAGGCCCGAAGGGCCGACTGTCGACCCGGCGAGTCCAGCTTCACTGGCGGCGCTAGAAGTCTTTTGCACCCACACGCTTCAGCACGTCGGCTGCGAATTCCGAGAGCGTATCGTCGCGGGCGCCCATGATGACGATCACGTCGCCGGGGCGGGCGAGTTCGACGATCCTGTCGCCGCAAGCCGCGCGGTCGGGCAGGGCGTAGGCGGTCTTGCCCTTCGCGGTAGCGCCTTCGGCGATGACGCTCGATCCCATGGAGCGGTCAACGGTGCCGCCGAAATAGGCCGGCTCCGGCATGATGAGGATGTCCTGGGCTGCAAGGTCGCGCGAGAACATCTCGATAAGCTCGTTCTTCATCTGGCGGATCGGGCCATAGCCGTGCGGCTGCCACATGACGAGGAGACGGCCGGGGAACTGGTGGAGCGTTGCAAGCGTGGCGGCGATCTTGTCGGGGTTGTGGCCGAAGTCGTCGATGACCGTGATGTCTTTCGCCGTTCCCACGACTTCAAGGCGCCGGCGGATGCCGACGAAGTTCATCAGCGCCATGGTGGCTTCGCGCAAGCCGAGGCCGCAGGCGCGAGCGGCGG
This sequence comes from Hyphomonadaceae bacterium, assembly GCA_036554545.1. Lineage (GTDB taxonomy): Bacteria > Pseudomonadota > Alphaproteobacteria > Caulobacterales > Hyphomonadaceae > UBA7672. Next base: position 8,713 of record DATBNA010000165.1, on the reverse strand, counting down.
CGATGGCGGCGAGGCCGTTGGAAAGGTTGTGACGGCCTGGCGTCTGCAGGCAGATGCGTTGCTTCTCGCCTGTCGATCGCTCGGTGACGATGCACGACTGGCCGTCGGGCTGGGTGACGAGATCGGAGATCGAGAAGTCGGCGCTGGTGTCGGTGAGCGAGTAGGTGAGCGTGTTGGGATGCTTCACCTGCGCCGCGAGGCGGCGCGTTTCGTCGTTGTCGAGATTGAGGATAGCCACCTGGGCCTTGGTGATGAAGTCAGCGAAGAGCTGGCGCAACTCGTCCATCGACTTGTGGTCGAGGGCGATGTTGTTGAGGACGGCGATGGTGGGGTTGTAGAGCGCGATCGAGCCGTCGCTTTCGTCCACTTCCGAGACGAAGATGTCCCCTTCCCCGACGATGGCGGAGGCGAAGGGCGCATCGCCCGCGACGAAGTTCTTCATCACCGCGCCATTCATCACAGTGGGGTCGCGGCGCGCGGCGTAGAGGATCCAGCCGATCATGCCGGTGACGGTGGATTTCCCGGACGTGCCGCCGACAGCGATCGAGACCTTCGCCGAGTTGACCAGCTCGGCGAGGAGCTGCGGGCGCATGACCTGCGGACAGCCGAGACGTTTCGCGGCGACAACATCGGGCACCGTGTCCTCGACGGCGGCGGAGGTGACGAGAAGCTGTTCCTTGCGCGTTACGCCTGAACCATCCTGCGGGTGCAGCCTGATGCCCCGGGCGCGGAGGAAATCGAACTTGGCTGCTGTTCGACCGGCGTCCAGCGAGCGGTCGGAGCCCTCGACATCATAGCCCCGCGCCTTGACGATGAGGGCGAGCGGCAACATTCCGCTGCCGCCGATGCCGCAGAAGAAGTAGGGTCCGGTGTGTGCGAGGGCGGGCGCAGAAGATGAGTCGGACATGAGGCGCATGTCTCAGCGGGGATCGCATGGGGTCAAGTGAAAAGACTGTCCGTATCGGCGTGGTGGCGCCGGCCGGCGTGCTGACCGACCATGGCCTGCTCGATCGCATCAGCGCGTTCGTGGCCGGGACCTATGAAGGAAGGGTGGAGCTGCTGGTCCATCCGCAATGCCGGCTGGCGGATGGGCATTTTGCGGGAACCGATGAACAACGGCTGGCGGCGCTGCTGGACTACGGCAACCGCGAGGACATCGAGGCGATCTGGTTCCTGCGCGGCGGCTATGGCTCGAACCGCATAGCGGCTGAGGCAGCGCTGCGGCTCGGCGCCGCGGCGCGACGGAAGAAGTGGCTGGGTTATTCGGACGCCGGCTTCCTGCTCGCGGCGCTGTATCGGGCGGGCTTCGGGCAGGTTGCTCATGGTCCGATGCCGGTGGACCTCGATCGCCCGGTGCGCGGACGCGCGGCGGTGAGCCGCGCGCTGGCCTGGCTGGTCGACGGCCATCCGGCGTCGCTGGAGACGAGCGAGCGGCCGGAAACGCCAAAGCTGGCTTTCAATCTGACAGTCCTGAGCCAGCTCCTCGGCACGCCGCTGGAGCCGGACTTCGCCGGGCGCGTACTGATGATCGAGGACGTGGGCGACTATCTCTACCGCTATGACCGCTTCCTGTTTCATGTGACGTCGAACGCCAATGTCCGGCGCTGCGCTGGCATTCGCGAAGGACGGCTGGTAGCGGACGAGAATCCGACGGCGGTGTTTCGCACCCCCGAGGGCGGCGTCGTCGCCGACTGGTGCAGGCGATCCGGCATTCGATATCTCGGCGCGGCCGACATAGGCCACGACAGTGACAACAAGGTTGTGCCGTTGCTCTGAGCCACAGCAAGCCAGAGAGCGATTTACCATCACAGGAGAAGCCGCGCGCCGGGAGGCATTTCGCGCAGGCGGGGAATCCAGCACCGCTTCGAAGCGCCACGAACGTTGCGGCGCAGGGTTTTGCAGCTTCTGGGAGAATTCGCGCGACAGGGGCGACAGCTGTGGCTCAATGGCGCCTCGATTGCTTACTGAACAGCAATCCCCGGGGGAGTGCGTAAATGGCGTCTGGCCGGCAGCCTGTTCAGCCGCAAAACTTTGTATTGCTCGACGGCCTTCGCGGGTTCGGCGCGATCCTCGTGCTGTTCGGCCACACCATTTACTATTGGGGCCTTGAGTGGAGCGCGAGCGGAGTGGTCATTGTTGACCTCTTCTTCGTGCTGAGCGGCTTTGTCCTCGCCTACGCCTATGAACCTCGCTTCGCCGCCGGAATGGGCGCTCGTGAGTTCATGACGCACAGGATCGTCCGGCTCTATCCGCTCTATCTGCTCGGCACCCTGATAGGCTTCGCCATCTTCATGGCCGCAGCCGTCGGGGACGCTGACGGGCAGGAGCGGACGCTTAGCTATGTGCTGCAGCTTATTCCCCAGCTCTTCATGCTGCCGTCACCGGAGGTGCTGGGCACCGAGGATGTGTACTCCTTCAACGTACCCGCCTGGACGTTGTTCTTCGAGCTCGTCGTCAACCTCGTCTATGTGCTGGCGTTCCGCTGGCTGCGCCATACCTGGGTGCTTGTCATGGTGGTGGCAGGTTGCGCACTGGCGCTGATCTATACGGTCTTCTATTTCGGCAGCATCGACGCAGGCCCGCAATGGGATAATTTCGTCGCAGGATTTGCGCGCGCGGGCTTTGGCTTCTTCGCCGGTGTGCTGGGCTATCGCCTGCTTGGCTCGCCTCGCACGGCCAAGCGGCCCGAAAAGAAAAGTGCGCTTATAGTCGTCGTCCTGCTGCCGATCATCTGTCTGACCCCGGCTACAGAGCAAATGCGCCCCTTTGTCGACATTGCTCTGGCCATGCTGCTGTCCCTCCCGCTGCTGTGGGTCGCGCAGTCGATGGGCCCCCCGGCCAGGTTCAACGCGCTGTTCACGATCGGCGGACGGATCTCGTACGCCGTCTATATCCTCCACCAGCCTTTCCGGGAGCTGGCGGCGCGGGCAGCGTGGCATGACATCAACCTCTACAGCGTAGCGCCACTAAGCGGGATCGTGATCATGATTTTGGCCGTGTCGCTGGCCTACTTCGCCGAGCGATATTACGACCGCCCGGTCCGGCGATGGATCGTCGCGAAGCTGAGGCAGCGCGCGGCGTCGCGTGGCGCTAGCGCTCCGGCAGCGGCCGAGCCGAAGTCAAGTACGGCGTTCGCCGAATAGCGCTACTGCGCCACCCAGCCGCCATCGATCGACAGCGCCGCGCCATTGATCTGGTTAGCGGCTTCGGTGGTCAGGAACACCGCGAGGGCGGCAACGTCTGACACCTTCACGAATTCCTTGGTCGGCTGGGCCGCGAGAAGCACGTCGCGGACGACGGCTTCCTCTGAAATGCCGCGCGCCTTGGCGGTGTCAGCGATCTGGTTCTCGACCAGGCCGGTACGGACATAGCCGGGGCAGATGGCGTTCACGCGAATGCCGAACTGGGCGCCTTCCAGCGCGGTCGACTTGGTGAAGCCGAGAATGCCGTGCTTGGCGGCGACATAGGCCGACTTGAAGGGCGAGGCGACGAGGGCGTGCGCAGAAGCGATGTTGATGATGCGACCCCATTTGCGCGCCTTCATGTCGGGGAAGGCGAGGCGCGTGGTGTGGAAGGCGGCCGACAGATTGAGATTGATGATGAGGTTCCACTTGTCGACCGGGAAGTCCTCGACCGGCGAGACGTGCTGCACGCCGGCATTATTGACGACGATGTCGACTGGGCCGAGCTCTTCGCGCGTCGTTGCGAACATCGCCTCGATGTCGGCGGGCCGGGTCATGTCGGCGCCGATGTAGAGGCATTTCGCCTGGTGCTCGGATTCGATCGATGCGCGGAGCTTTTCGATCGCAGCGGCGTCGCCGAAGCCGTTGATCACGACATTGCAGCCTGAAGCTGCGAGTGCGCGGGCGATGCCTTCGCCGATGCCGCTGGTTGAGCCTGTGACGATTGCGGTGCGCGGCATACCAGCTCCAAAGCAAGATGCGTTCTTCTCGCGCCCGCTTTCCGCACACGCAAGGTACGTTATCGATAATCGAAAAAATTCTCCACCTAAACCCTTGTCCCGGCTGCAGGAGTGGGCACGTAATGTCGTGATGAGCTGCGCCTCCCCACGCAGCCGATGGAGGGATCAGGATGGCGGACGTTCCAGTAAAATCGAGCCCGACGGCGCTTCAGTACCTCGACAAGGCGATGGGCTCCTTGAGGCAGCTCGGATTGCTGCCCGAGAAGAAGGGCGACCCGGCGCCGGTCGTGGCGTTGCTGAACCAGATCAGCGCCCTGCAGCCGGACAAGGTGACAGCCATCGCGCGCACGCTGGACCAGGCGTCGGTGTTCAATGATGTGGTGCGCGAGCAGGTCTCCGGCATCCATGTCGGCGAGCGCTATGAAGGCATCACCACCGCGTTCAATACCATCCGCGACGATGCGAAGTCGCTGGTCGACCAGTATGCCGACGGCAAGATCTCCACGATGGAGCGGCTGGGCAATGCGTGGATGAAGATGACGCGTGGCGACATCGCCAGCCGCTTCGGCAAGATCAAGTCCCTCTATCTCGATGTCCAGAAGGAAACCAAGAACCAGATCGAGCGCGAGCATCTGATCCTCGAAGCCTACATGGATTTCCGCGGCGCGATGAAGCAGTCGGAAGTCCTAGCGCTCGACGTGCTCAAGACGGCGGAGGGCAGGCTTGAGGAAGCCAAGAACAAGATGACAGCCGCTTCGGCCGCGGTGACGGCGTATGCCGGGACCGATCCGGCGGAGCGGGCGACGCTGGAGCTGGCGCGCGACGAGGAGCTGCGTCGCCTTCAGGCGGAAGAGAAGCGCTATCAGATCTCCAAGGATCTCTCGGACAACCTGACCGTTGGCTACAACACATCCGAAGTCATCATGGCGCGGCTGGTGCAGACTACCAACGCCAAGGAGCGCATCTATGCGCAGTCGGTGTCGTTCTTCGGCACCAACGAGGTGGTTCTGACGGCGCTGACGGCGACATTCACGGGCATGCATGGCCTGCATGAATCGACGCAGACGCTCGAGGCCATGAAGAAGGGGGTCGACCAGTCGCTGGAGGTGCTGGCCGACATTGGCGGCAAGGTCCAGGAAGCGGCGCTGAAGGCTGGTTACGGGCCGACCATCTCGGCTGCTGCCGTGAAGAAGCTCGTCGACTCGGTGGTCAACTACCAGGAGCGCTCAATCGGCATCATCGCGGAAATGCGCAAGCTGGCGACGCAGAACTCGGCCGAAATCCGCGATGCGGTGGAAGACGGCAAGAAGCGGCTGGCGCAACTGGTTGAACAGGGCGCGGCCGCCGCGCTGACCGTCAAGACCTCATGAGCGACACTGCCGTTCCGGCGCGATCGGCGGCTGGTCCGCCGGTCGCCGTCGGAGAACCCCGCAAGCTCGACGACGTGCTTCTTGCGATGGACGTGGTGGACACGCTGCGCCATCGCGTCAGCGTCGTCGACGCCGAGCTGAACGCTGAAAAGCGTGAACAGCAGCTCATCGACCGCTTGAAGGAAATCTACACGGCGCAGGGCATCAGCGTGCCCGACCGGATACTGAAGGATGGCGTGAAGGCGCTGGAGGAGCAGCGCTTTGTCTACAAGCCGCCGGAAAACACGTTTCCGGTGAAGCTGGCGAAGCTCTACGTCAGCAGGAAGAAGTGGCTGCCGGCGGCAATGACGTTCACGGGGGCGATCGTGGCGCTGGCCGTGGGCTGGCAGGTGTTCTGGGCTATTCCGCAAGCCAATGAATGGCGTGGGATGCCGAACGAAATCTCGCGGCTGCTGGCCGAAGGACAGGCGCTGGCGATCGATCCGACGGTCGATGCACAGCGTGCGGGCGTCGCAGCCGAGGGCCAGCGGGCTGTCGCCAACAACAACCAGGGCGCAGCGCGCACGCAGGTCGAGACGCTGCGTGACATGAACGAGAAGCTGGCGCAGGAGTACGATGTGCGCATCGTGTCGCGGCCGGACGAAGACACCGGCTTCTGGCGACAGTCGAATGAGCGTCCCAATGCCCTCAACTACTATCTCGTGGTCGAGGCTGTGGCGCCGGGCGGGCGTGTGCTGACGCTGCCGGTCACCAGCATCGAGACGCAGAAGACGGAGCGCGTGAATATCTGGGCGCAACGTGTCGCCAAGGAAACTTTCGACAAGGTGGCGGAGGAGAAAGGCGCGAGCGGCGTCATCAGCAACGACATACTGGGCCGCAAGGCGCGCGGCGAACTTGAGCCGCGCTTTGACATGGCGACGCCCGGCGGAGCGATCACCAAATGGTAAGCGACGTCGATTTCATCACGGGGCGCGAGGCGCTGCATCGGCTGGACACGCTGACCACCGGCGCGCGCGAAGATTTCGATTCGGCGGCGCGGGCGGCGGAGGGCTTTTCGCGGCGGCGGGCGGAGCTGACGCGTCTCAAGGCGGAAGGCTATCGCGAGCTTGCGAGAATGCGGCTCGACGTCATCCGGACCGGCGCCGACGACACCCTGAGCGCCGCCGAGGCGGAGGCGAACAGGCTTCTCGAGCAGCACGATCATTTTCTGCTGACTATCGACGGCGACGTGGCGAAGGCCGCACAGGCTCTGTCGGACGCCGAGGCGCATCGCCGCGAGGCCGAGGCTAAGGCTGATGCCGCGCTGCGCGACTATGAAGAGCTGACGGCGAAGACGGAAAAGGAACTCGAAGGCGATCCGGCCTATGTCGCACTGAAGCAGGGCTATGAGGAAGCCAAATCCGTCGCCTTGCGCGCGGAGCAGAAGCTCGAGGTGGCGAGGGCCGACCGCGAGACGAAGAGCGCGCCTTATCAGAGCGATCCGTTGTTCAGCTATTTGTGGGAGCGCAAGTTCCGTACGCCTGCGTATCGCAAGAGCGGGCTTTCGCGCATGCTCGACAACTGGGTTGCGAGGCTCTGCCGCTATGACGAAGCGTATCTCAACTACGCGCGGCTGATGGAGCTGCCGGATCGTATCGCGGAACATCTTGCCAGCATGAAGCTGGAAGAGGCTGAGTCCGAAGCGGCTATCGAGCGCTTCGAGGCGCAGGCGCTGGAAGCGCGGGGCGCCGGCAAGCTGTCGGCGGAGCTTGCGCAGGCGAAGGAGAAGCTGAAGGAACTGGACCGGCTGCTCGCTGAGGCGGAGTCGCGCCACGCCGAGCTGCGCCGCCAGCAGGAGCAGGCGGCAAGGGGCGATGCTGGTCCGCAGGAGCAGGCGCGCCGCGTCATCGAGGATGGCCTGGCCAAGGCCAGCTTCCCGGACCTGAAGGTGCTGGCTGCGGAAACAACAACCCCCGACGACGACAAGCTGGTCGACGTGCTCATCAAGCTGCGTACCGAAGAACTGCAGATGGAAGTGAACTGGCGCAACGTCGAGGCGCTGCCGGCGCGGCGGCGGGTCGGCGCGGAGACGCTGGAACAGGTGCGCAAGCGCTTCCGGGAATCGGGGCTCGACAGCCCCTCGGTGCTGCTGCTGCGGGGCGCATTCGAGGCAGCGATCGAAGCCTATGGCAAGGGCCCGTCGCCGGATGGCGACCGGCTGTGGCGGGCGATCACGGCGACGGTGCGTCAGGCGCCAATGCATGACGACAGCTATTTCGGCGGGCGGCGGCGGCGCGACACGATCGGCCTGCCGGATGGCGTGGTCGGCGGTATCGCTGGGGCGATCCTGAACGAGGTGATCCGCGAAGCCATGCGCGGCGGACGCGGGCGCTGGGGCGGTGGAGGCGGTTGGGGCGGTGGCGGAGGCTGGGGCGGCGGAAGCTCCGGTGGCGGCTCGCGCGGCGGCGGATTTGGCGGCGGGGGGTTCAAGACCGGCGGCCGCATAGGCGGCGGAGGCTTCAAGACCGGCGGGCGGTTCTGACGCCATGCCGCGCGTCGTCCGCGTCGAGAAGCTCGAGTGGCGGGACGAACCGCTCGATACGATCCGCTTTCCGAAGGCGGGCCTGAAACTGACGCTGGGGCTCGGCTCCGGCCTCTGCTCGCGCGATGGCCGCGTCTTTGCCGTGACGGATCGGGGACCGAACCTTTTCGTATCGCAGGCCGTCGACGACTATGGCCTCGCGCATCTCGACCGCCTGCGCACGATCCGCGACGCCAAGATCATGCCGATGCCGGATGCAGGGCCGGAAATTGCGGAGCTGAAGGTGACGGGTCGCGAGGTGCGGCTCGTGAAGCACTTCCCACTGCGTACCCGTTCGGGCCAGCGTATCAGCGGGCGCGCATTGCCCGGCGGCGAGATGGAGCAGGTGTTCGATGTCGTTGGCCAGCCCGTACAGCCAGATGCGCTTGGCGCCGACACCGAAGCGATCGCTACGATGCCGGATGGCGGGTTCTTCCTTGCAGAGGAGTATGGGCCGTCAGTGCTGAAGGCAGATGCAGGCGGCGTTGTCAGCGAGCGCTGGGTTGCGGCAGGGCGGGAAGACGGGCTCGCGCATCCGGCCGTCATCGTGAGAGGCGTGCTTCCTGCGGTTGCTGCGATGCGAAGGGTCAATCGCGGCTTCGCGGCATTGGCTGCATCCGCTGATGGCGCGTTCCTCTCCCTTTCGCTGCAGAGCGCTCCTGCCGGCGAGCAGGAGGATTACGTCCCGGTGTGGAAGCTGGACGCACGAACAGGCGCCCTTGTTGGCGAGTGGCGCTATCCTTTCGATGCGCCGTCGACGTTCCGGCGAGACTCGGCGCGGCGGCGAGTGGGCGCCGGCGACCTGAAAATCTGCGAATTCGCATGGCTCGGCGAGGATCGCCTTATCGTGCTGGAGCGCAT
>DATBNA010000017.1:0-3655 GCA_036554545.1 Hyphomonadaceae bacterium | reverse complement strand
TCCAAGGCGATCCGGCCGTGCTTACGGCGCAGGACTGGACAGCGCGCCGGGCGCCGATCCTGAGAGAGGCCTTCGAAAAGCATGTCTACGGGCCGGTTCCGGTGGAGCTGAAGGCCGTTGAAGTCAGCCGCCGCGTTGTCGATTCGAACTATCTGGGCGAGGCCGTGCTCGAAGAAATCGACGTGCGCATCGGGGAGGGGCCCGACTCGCCGACTTTCCGGATTGCGCTGGCGCTGCCGAAGGAGGCGGTCGCCAGCCATCCTGTCCCCCTGCTGGTCAACGAGAACTTCTGCGGCAATGCCGGTACAATGGCATCGACGGCGCTGTCGGACGGCGGCTGCATGAACGAGGGCTTCGAGGCCTCGCTCATACGCCTGATTTTCGGCAAGTACATCATCGAAGGTCCGAACGCGCTGATCCTCCAGCGCGGCTATGCTTATGCGACGCTGTCGGCTCGGCCCTTTGCGGCGGACGATGCCGGCGTCGCCAGCGCTCAGCTCGAACGGCTCGGCCGCATGTTGCCGGAAGGCCGGACGCCGGAAGGCGTTATCGCCGTCTGGGCGGCGGCCTACGGCTGGGCCCTTGACGTACTGGAAACGGATCCGCGCATCGATGCGAAACGCACCGCCATCTGGGGCCATTCGCGTCAGGGTAAGGCGGCGCTACTGGCCGCCGCCTTCGATCAGAGGGTCGACGCCGCGCTGGTCATGCAGGCAGGCAAGGGCGGAGCGACGCTGACGCGCGCCTATGCCGGTGAAACGGTGAAGCAACTCACCCGGTCCTATCCGCACTGGTTCGCGCCAGCCTATGCAGCCTATTCGGACAACGAAGCCGCTTCGCCGGTCGACCAGCATCAGCTCATTGCGCTAGTCGCGCCACGGCCGGTTCTTCTCGGCAATGGCTGGAAGGATGTGTGGTCCGACCCCAACGGCTCGTTCCGCGCGGCGCAGGGCGCCGATCCGGTCTACAAGTTGATGGGCGCAAAGGGCCTGACGCAGTCCGGGATGCAGGACGCGAAAGCAAAGGGCGAGATCGACTTCTTCATCCGCTCCGGCGGACACGGCGTGCGTGTTATCGACTGGGACTACATGCTCGACTGGCTGGACCGCCAGTTCGGACAGCACGCGGGCGCGGTCGCGGCGCCTTAGACCTTCTCGCTGATGCGAATGGCGAGCCGGCATCCCGTGCGGATCAACGCCGACAGGATCGGATAGCCCGGCGCCTGGTTTGCGCCCTCGGCGGCGGCAAGGTCCCTATGCGCGATCTCTTCGTCGCGGAACTTCGCCAGCTTCGCGGCCAGCTCGGCATCGCCTTCCGCCTCGAGTTCGGCGACCTGATCGCCATAATGCTCCTCGATCACCGTCTCGACCGCCTCGGTGCAGGCATGGGCGGCTTTTTCGCCGAGCAGCGCGGTCGCCGCACCAAGCGCAAAGCCGGCGGCGTTCCACACCGGCGATAGCGCCGTTGGGCGCACGCGGCCCGACGCTAGTAGTCTGTCGAAGGCGTCGAGATGCGCCTGCTCCTGCCCGGCCATTTCGGCAAGTTGCGCGGTGATGCGCTCACGGCCCTGCTGGCGGCCGAAAACTGCAAGTTGTCCGCGATAGATGGCGACGGCCCCGTATTCGCCCGCGTGGTCGACGCGGAGCATTTCATGACGGCGGGCGTCGCTCATGCTCATGCTTCCGCCGGGATCTTCACGGGCTCATTGTTGGTGTCGGTGCGCATAGGACGCGTGGCTGCGACGAAGCTTGCGCCAGCCAGGATCAGCGATGCAACGAAGTTCCATCCGGCCATCGAAAGCCCGAGAACCGGGAAGGGCGGCTGCACCTTGTCGCATGACGGGATGGCCTGGCGCTGACCGAGTTGTTCCCAGAGGTCGCCGCCGACATCGAGCCGTCCCGTCGCGGCGCAAGTAGCTGGCGCAGGCAGAATGCCCCACTCCACCAGCGCGTGGTAACCGGCGATCGTTGCGCCGGCGAGAAAGATGACACCTAGCAGCACGCTCATCGCCGACATCAGCCGCGGCGGCGCGCCACGCCAGTTGAGTGCGATGGCGACAAGCGCCAGTGCGCCGGCGGCCCAGTAGATCTGCCGCTGGTTGTAGCAAAGTGGGCAGGGTGCAAGATAAAGGAAGCGTTCGATCGCATGGGCGGCAGCCAGCATGGCCGCCGACGCCAGTAGTGCGATGAAGGGCCACTTGGCCCGATCGACCGGCAACTTCCCCATAGTTCGACGTTATGCCCGGGTCGCGCGGCGGCAATGCGACGAAACGGCAGGCGCCGCAGACTGTATCTGAGCTACCTTCTGGTAACGTGATGCTGCATCTGCTTCCATCTGGCCCGCCGCATGCTAGGTCCGTCCGCACCTGCAGTTCGCCAATCACGGGATACAGGCATTATCCATGACCGACGCGACCTCCTCCGCTGCTGCCGCAAATGCGACGCCTGCGGCGGAAAGCCCGAAGGCCAAGGGTCCGCTGCGTGGTCTCTATAATTGGGTGCTGAAGCTGGCGGGCTCGAAGCATGCCGAGCCATGGTTATTCGGCATATCGTTCGCCGAGAGCTCCTTCTTTCCGATTCCGCCGGACGTGATGCTTGCGCCGATGTGCTTTGCACGGCCTGAGCGCGCCTATCGCTATGCGCTCGTCTGCACGATCGCTTCCGTATTCGGCGCGCTGCTTGGCTATGCCATTGGCTACTGGCTGTTCGAAACGGTCGGCTCTGCGATCATCTCGGTCTTCGGCTATGGCGGGAAAGAAGAGGAATTGCGCGCCCAGTACGCCGAGTACGGAGCGTGGATCATCTTCATCAAGGGCGTGACACCTATCCCGTTCAAGCTGGTAACCATCGTGTCCGGCGCGATGGCGTTCTCGGTTCCGATATTCATCGCCGCCTGCGTCGTTACCCGTGGCGTGCGCTTTTTCCTGGTGGCCTGGCTGTTCAAGACCTTCGGGCCGACCCTGGCGCCGGTGATCGAGAAGCGGATCGGCCTTTTCGCCCTGCTGTTCGTGGTGGTTCTGGTGGGCGGATTCGTGGTCGCCGCGATGATGCACTAGTCCCACCAGGGCCGGCTCAGGCGGTCAAATTCGATTGAAATTTCTGCAGTCCGTGAACCGGATATTTGCGATCCTTGCGCAAGGTGGCCTCGCGCGCAGAATTTTCTGTCGCGCTTCGGGACACTGCCCATGCGCACACTTCGCAAGTTCGGTGGCCAGATCCAGGCCGTCTCCCTGCGCCACAGCGCACAGTGGGGAATTTCGGCCATTCTCGGCGCGTATCTGAGCCTCCAGCTCGTCGCGTCCACCGGGGCTCTCGGGCTAGGGCCAGCTCAACCTCTTTGACTTGCAGGTCCGTTGCGCTAACACCGCCGCTCGCTTCGGCTTAAGCGGGCGTGGCGGAATTGGCAGACGCGCCGGACTCAAAATCCGGTTCCCCCTAAAGGAGTGTCGGTTCGACCCCGACCGCCCGCACCAAAGTCAAGCGGATTACTTTGGAAAATCAGTGCCCTCTTTGCAGGTCGGCGCTGCTCGTCCCTCCAGACTTCTGTGAGGTTTGACGGTCTCTGTTCTGAGCGGTCCTGCGGGTATTGTTGATCGCAAGATCAACGACATTGGGAAGCTTTTCAGACTGCTTGGTCCAATTCGCTCCGCGAGAAC
>DATBNA010000096.1:0-8163 GCA_036554545.1 Hyphomonadaceae bacterium | reverse complement strand
CTGCTGGCCTTGCTGGCTGATTTTGCGCCGCCACGTCCAATGGTCAAGCTGGGGAGGTTCATGCTCTCCTCGACGGTCAGCATGAACATCTACTTCCACGCTTCGGCAGAGGAGCTGACAGCTGTCGGCTCCAACTATGTGCTCAACGAAACAGTGTCCCGTCGCTGCCATGGCGGCTTCTTCGACCACGAACTGAAGCTGTGGAGCCGATCCGGCGTGCTGCTGGCGACCAGCGAGCAGGTGGCGGCTTTCCGAGAATAGAACCGCCGCTGGCGAACCTTCAGTGTCGCTAATTGCTCCCTAGCGTTGACCTTATCGGCAAGGCTGGCATGGCTCGTTGCATGATCAGCTTCGCCGACTCCATCGAACTTGTTCCTGCCGGTGAAAATGCCTGGGGCGGAAAGGTCGATCCCAACTACCGCGGTTTTGGCAGCCAGTTCGGCGGATGGACGAGCGCCGCCTTGCTGAAGGCCGCGATGCAGGAGCCGGGATCGAATGGCGCTCCGTTGTCGCTTAGCGTGCTGTTCATCGAAGCGATCGGCGAGGGGCCGTTCGAGATATCAACCCGGCTGCTGCGCCACGGCGCGCGACTGCAGTTCTGGCGGTCGGAGCTCGTCCAGCGGGGCAAGGTCTGCGCTCATGCGCAAGCGACATTTGGTGTGCGGCGCGAGACGACGCGATTTACCGACGCCACCATGCCATCGCCTCCACCGCCGGATGCCGAAGGGCTGTTTCGATGGGCGCCGCCGTCCGGCTTCGGCGCCCAGTACGATATGCGCTGGATCACGCCGCCGCCGCGCTCGACAAACGCGGATCCCTCGATGCCCGCAAGCTCGCTGGTGTGGGTCCGTGACCAGAGCGGCCGACCGATCGATGTGCTGCAGCTTGCCGCGATGGCCGATCTCGCCCCGCCCCGCGTGATCTGGAAGCGCGAGGCGATCAGCGGATCATCGACCGTCTCGATGACCACGCACCTTCATGCAACGCCAGTAGAGTTGGAAAAGGTCGGCTCGGACTTCATCCTCAGCGAGGTCCACTGCCGCCGCTGCGAAGGCGGATACTTCGACCATGAACTCAAGCTGTGGAGCCGTGCAGGCGTACTGCTGGCCACGTCGGAACAGGTCGCGGCATTCCGGGACTAGTTTGGCTTCAGCGTACCGAGCAGGCTGTCGATCGGCGAGCCTCCGGCGGCATAGCCGCCGAGATTGATGGCCGTGCCATGGCGCTTGGCTTCCTCAACCGTGAAGCCTTTGTACTTCACCAGATAGGCGGCCCACATGTGGCTCGCACGCCAGGCGACGGTGCAGTGAAGCAGCACCTTGCTGTTCGCGCTCTCGAAAGCCTTGGCGAACTTTTCGACCGCCTCCGGCGTATAGGGCGTGTCCGGGCCGCCGAGCGGAATATGCACATAACTGACGCCGAGTTCTTTCGCGAGCGCAGCTTCGTCGTAGGGGACCTGCTGGCGGTTATCCATCTCGCGCTGCGTGCGCAGGTTGACAATGGTCTTGATGCCTTTCGCCACCATGTCGCGCAGCGCCGCCTCGCTTGGCTGACCGGCGATGTAGAGCGGACCCGCATCAGCGATTACAAACTGGAAGTCAGTGCGCTGCACTTTTTCAGGAAACTTGATCGGTTCATCGGCAACGGCAGGTGCGGCGAACACCAGGGCGGCGGCGATCAGGACGAAGCGCATGTGAATCTCCAAGACATGGATAGGCTATGGCGCGCGCCTCTGCCGGGCAATGGCGCGAATGAGCATTGATGCTGCGGCTGAAGAGAATGTGAGGTCAGGCCCTGCCGCCGTTGACCTGCAGCCGGTCGGGCGAGACGCCAATGCGGGCAAGCGCGCGGCTCCACTTGGTGTCGAGCGAGGGATCGTAGACGAGCGCGGGATCCGGCACGCCAACCAGCCAGAAATTCTCCGCGAGTTCTTCCTCGAGCTGGCCAGCGCCCCACCCGGAATAGCCGAGCGCCAGTACGTATTTCTCCGGCGGCGCGTCGGACGTCATGGCGTGGAGCACATCGCGCGTCGCTGTGAGGCAGACACCATCGCAGATCGGCAGCGTGGCGCCGGCGCTGTCATAGTCTTCCGAGTGCAGCACGAAGCCGCGGTCGCGCCCCACAGGTCCGCCAAGCAGGATGTGTGCATCCTCCGGCGCGTCATCGCCATCGACGCCAAGCTGGTCGAGCAGGTCGGGCAAGCGGATGCCGTCGGTGGATTTGTTGAGGACGATTCCCATCGCATGGTCTTCGTTGTGGGTGCAGACCAGGATGACGGCTCTTGCGAACCGCGGATCATCGATCGCGGGTGATGCTATAAGGAGCTTGCCGGCGAGCGAGCCTTCCACCAGGTCCGCCTCCTGCTCACGAGCCTCGGTCAGGTTGGCCATGCTGTTCCTTTCGGAGGTAGGTGGCAAGCGCCGATGATACGGGCCGCCTTCCGAAAATCGGCGGTCCCCCGATGGTCCCCCTTGGGGGATTCGCCTTGGGCGAGGAAAGGCACTAGATCGTATCCTTGTTCATTTAGGCCTGTTCGAGGAGAGGACTATGACGATCAAGGTCGGCGACCGACTGCCGGACGCAACATTCCGTGTGATGAAGGACGGCAAGCCTGTCGACCTCACGACGGCCGAACTTGCCAAGGGCAAGAAAGTCGCCCTGTTTGCGGTGCCGGGCGCCTTCACGCCGACCTGCTCGGTCAAGCACCTGCCCGGCTACAAGGAAAAGGCAGCCGAGCTTCGTAGCAAGGGCGTCGACACCATCGCATGTGTCTCCGTGAATGATGTCTTCGTCATGAATGCCTGGGGCAAGGACCAGCAAGTTGGCGATGACGTCGTCATGCTCGCCGATGGAAACGGCGCATTCGCCAAGGCGGTCGGTCTCGAAATGGATGGCTCGGGCTTCGGCATGGGCTCGCGCTCCAAGCGGTATTCCATGATCGTCGAGGACGGCGTGGTTAAGCAGCTGAACGTCGAAGGGCCGGGGGAATTCAAGGTCTCCGCCGCCGACTACATGCTGGGCCAACTCTAGTCCCCAACTGCGAAAAGATTCTACGAAACAATGGGCTGGCGCCACGGCCCATTGACCCCTATATCCAATCGTGACAAGGTAACTTGTCACGGACAGGAGATGGGTGGGATGGATTTCGACGCCGGAACATTGGTTGGCTATCTCGTGCCGGTGCTGGCGGGATTGTTCGGCCTCGTCCTGATCTTCAGCACCGTGAAGGTCGTGCCGCAGGGCTATCAGTACACGGTCGAGCAGTTCGGCCGCTTCACGCGGGCGCTGTCGCCGGGCCTCGCCTTCATCGTTCCGCTGATGGAGCGGGTCGGCCACAAGTTGAACATGATGGAGAATGTCCTCGACATTCCCACGCAGGAAGTGATCACGCGCGACAACGCGATGGTGTCCTGCGATGCTGTCGTCTTCACGCAGATCGTGGATCCGGTGCCGGCCGCCTATGAGGTGACAGACCTCGTGCGCGCCATCACCAACCTGTCGATGACGAACATCCGTACCGTCGTTGGTTCGATGGATCTCGACCAGGTGCTGTCCAACCGAGACGACATCAACGCACGCCTGCTGAAGGTGATCGATGCGGCGACGCATCCCTGGGGCGTGAAAGTCACGCGTATCGAGATCAAGGATCTGACGCCGCCAGCCGACATCACCGAAGCCATGGCGCGGCAGATGAAGGCCGAACGCCTCAAGCGCGCGCAGATTCTCGAGGCTGAGGGTGATCGCGCCTCCGCGATTCTCAAGGCCGAGGGCCTTAAGCAGTCGCAGATCCTGGAGGCTGAAGGCCGCCGGGAAGCCGCCTTCCGCGACGCCGAAGCGCGGGAGCGTTTGGCCGAGGCCGAAGCCAAGGCGACGACCATGGTGTCCGACGCCATCGCCAATGGCGATGTCAACGCCATCAACTATTTCCTTGGCCAGAAATACGTCGAGGCCTTCGCGAAGCTGGCCAACTCGAACCAGCAGAAGACTGTAATCGTGCCTGCCGATTTCGCCGGGCTCGTCGGCGCTATCGAAGGCGTGCGCGCCCTCACCGGCGCTGCAGGACAAGCGCAGCGCGATGCGAGTCCCCCAGGCGGCGGCAGCCCCTTCGCAACACGGAGCTAGGCCATGGACGTGATCGGCCTGCTGGAAGGTCTGACAGTCTGGCACTGGGCCTGTATCGGCATCGTGCTTCTGACGCTCGAAGTGGCCGTGGGCACGTTCGACCTGCTGTGGGTTTCCATCGCGGCATTCCTGACGGCGCTGTTTGCGCTGATCATGCCGGCGCCGGTCGGCGCATGGCAGGGCCAGCTGATTTTCTTCGCCATCGTGGCGGTGGCGTTCCTGGTGGCCGGCCGGACCTGGTTCAAGGGATTGCGGCGCGCCCCGGCCTCGCATCCCAATCTCAATGACCGCATTGCCAGCATGATCGGGCAGCACGGCGAGGCGGCGACGAGCTTTGATGGCGGCGAAGGCAAGGTGAAGGTTGGCGATACGGTCTGGCTGGCCAAGCAGTCCGATGAGACGGTGATCGTCGAGGGCGACCAGGTGATCGTGTCCGGGGCCGAAGGGACGACGCTCAAGGTGCGACTCGTCTAGTCGAAGTCCCCCTCGCCAAGGCGGTTCGCGCCGCGGCAAGTTTTCGCACCCGCCGAACTGTGTCATGCCTGACCAGAGACAAGCGCGGGGAGGCGGTACATGACGGATGCAACGATCGGGGGATCGGCGTCCAAGGTTTCGAGCCGGTGGTTCTATGCGTGGATGGCGGCGACCTGCATGGCGGTCGCTTTCGTAGGCTTCGCGCCTTCCTATTTCCTGCCGCTTGTGCAGGGCCAGTTCATTGCCCCGCCGATCATCCATATCCACGGACTGATCTTCTTCGGCTGGACTGTGCTGTTCTTCGTTCAGACCTGGCTCGTCGCCAGCGGGCGGACACTTGCGCATCGCGAACTGGGGCTGCTCGGCGTGGCGTGGGCCACCGCGATGGTGTTCGTGGTGTTTGCCGCCGTGGTGTCGAGAATCGAATTGCTCACGGAGGCTGGCTACCGGACAGAACAGCTGAGCTTCACCTGGATACAGGTAAGCGGCGCGCTTTTCTTCGGGACGGTCTTCACGCTCGCAGTCGTAAACGTGAAGCGGCCAGAAACGCACAAGCGGCTGATGCTGCTTGGCACGATCTCGCTGCTGCAGGCGGCGGTTGCGCGCTGGTTCGTTGTTTTTCTCGCGCCTCCTTCGCCGCCGGGCGAAGTTGGCCCTCCGCCTCCTCTCTTTGTCGCCATTCCGCCCGGGCTGGTGGCCGATCTCCTGCTGGTCGCGGCGATCGTTTACGACTGGCGCACGCGAGGCAAGCCGCATCCGGTCTACATCTATGGAGGCATTGCCCTGCTGGCGCTGCAGCTTACCGCTCCGCTGATCGGCAACACGGACCCGTGGCGCAGCGTGGCGGCCTGGATCGGGACGTGGGGCGGCTGAGCTAGCGCTTCGGCTTGGCTTCATCGCAGCCTTTGCGGGCGAGCGCATCGGCACGGTCGTTTTCGGCGTGGCCCGAATGGCCGCGCACCCATCGCCAGTCGACCTTGTGGGACGAAGCAGCAGCTTCGAGGCGGATCCACAAGTCCTGGTTCTTCACCGGCTTCCTGTCGGCAGTCTTCCAGCCATTGCGCTTCCAGCCGGTCATCCATTTGGTGAGGCCGTCCTTCACGTACTGGGAATCCGTGTGAACGATCACCTTTGATCCCTTGGGCTGGCTTTCCAGCGCGATGATTGCGGCCATCAACTCCATCCTGTTGTTGGTGGTCGCCGGATCGCCGCCATAGAGTTCTGTCTCAGAGCCGTTGCAGCGAATGAGCACGCCCCAGCCGCCGGGACCGGGGTTTCCCGAGCAGGCGCCGTCCGTCCAGATCTCAACCGTGTCAGCCATGGCGTGTGAGGTCGTTGTGTTCGGTCGCGAGGTCAAGGCTTGATCATTCGAACACCGCCGCGACCTTGTCCGGCCGCAGCACATCCTTGTCGGGACGACGGATCAGCCAGAAGAGCCAGGAGGCAAGGACGGAAATAAGAAGACCAAAAAAACCAGTCGACGCGAGGCCAGCAGCAAGCGCTCCGTCGGATTGATAGGCTCCAAGCGCACCACCCAGCAGCATGAAGAGGAAGATCGCCACGAAGCCAATCAATACGCCAGCAAGCAGATAACCTCCGACCTTGCGGGACTTGCGCCTGTACAAGAAGGCATGAGCCGGCAAACCGAAGAAGAGCATGATTGGCCAGCCGATCACCGCACCCAGAAATCCGCCAGCCCAGATCAGCGCCGCAGGGAAGCTTGCGCTTCCTCCTGCCGCGATTGAAATCAGCGATCCGATCAGGCCGATGGACAGAACGATCAGCGTGCCCGCAAGCGGGCCGCAGACGATCGCGGCGAGCCATGTCTTTCCGCCGGTTGAGCCTTCGAACTGTTCCCCCATTTGCTGCGATCTCAGGTCTTGTACTCGGCTGCGTCCTTGTCCGGGCGGCGGACGAGCCAGAACATCAGGGCGGCGATGACGCCGGCGACGCCGCCAATCGAGAGAAGCATGGTGAGGTCGCTGGTTGTTGCGCCGCCACGCTCGGCGGCGAAGCGCAGCAGGCCGGCGAGGAGGCCGGCGGCGAGACCGGCGACAGCGTAGTGCCAGGCCTTGGCGGCCGTCTTGCGGATCAGCGCGGCGTGCATCGGCAGACCCAGCGCCAGCATCACCGGCCAGCCGAGAATTCCGCCAAGCATGAAGCCGCTGACGGCGACCATGGCAGTGTTGACGAGGATCTGTCCGAAATCTGCATCCACGAATTGGGAGTCGATCGTCGGGTGCGGCACGGTGAAGATCACGCTGCGCATCACGGTGAAACCGAGAACAATCGCCAATGCCGCTCCGGCGGCGGGCGCCGAGAGCGCCACCGCGAAACCGAGCCTGGCGAGATTGCGCGACTTGAGCCAGGAGTCTGGGGAGCCTGAACTCGTCATGCCCCGTAGTCCTCAGGTGATTTAGCCTGCCGGTGGAAGCCGAGGCGTTCGGCGTAGTCCATGGGGTTGTGCGGTTTCACCAGCGCGTCCTTAGGCGTCGAGGCGAGATCGACGAGGCGCGTGAGGAAGAAGCGCATGGCGGCGCCACGCGCGAGGACGGGGAGCGCGGAGCGCTCGCGCGGCTCAAGGCGGCGGATGCTTTCATAGCCGGCGACGAGCGCGCGGCCCTTGGTCAGGTTGTATTCGCCGCGGCGTTCGAACGCCCAGGCGTTGAGGCAGACAGCGATGTCGTAGGCAAGGAAGTCGGTGCAGGCGAAGTAGAAGTCGATGACGCCGGAGAGCTCGCCGTCGAGGAAGAAAGTGTTGTCAGGGAACATGTCGGCGTGGATCGCGCCGCCCGGCAGCGTCTTCGGCCAGTTGGCTTTGAGGAAATCGAGGTCGCCAGCGATCTGAGAGGCGAGGCCGGGAGAGAGTGCATCGGCTTCCGCCTCGCGGCCCGCCCACAGGCGCGGCCATGAGCCAATGGAAAGATCGTTCGGCCGGCGCATCCGGAAATCATCGAGTGCACGGTGGAAGCGGGCGAGGCCGATGCCCAGCTTGCGGCACTGGTTGATGTCAGGACGCCGCGGACTCATGCCTTGAAGAAAGGTGCAAATGACGGCGGGCTTGCCCTGAACAGTGCGAAGCGCCTGGCCGTCGCGCGCAGGAACGGGAAGCGGGGCGGGAAAGCCTTTGGCGGCAAGATGGCTCATGAGGCCAAGGAAGAATGGCAGGTCTTCCGGCCTGGCGCGCTTTTCGAAGACGGTGAGGATGAAGCGGCCTCTCGGCGTCTCGAGCAGGAAGTTCGAGTTTTCGACGCCTTCGGCGATGCCCTTGAACGCCAGCGGCGGACCGAGGTCGTACTCGGCCAGGAGCGCGGCGAGCGTTGTGTCATCGATGTCGGTGTAGACGGCCATGTGCGTTGGTTAGGGGGAGCGAGCGCCACAGACAAGGCGTTGGATCGGGAAGGGCGGATTCGACGGAATTGTGGGTACAGTCACGGCGCCGCGTTTTCGCGTGCAAGGCGTGCGAAGCGGGCAGGGTGATTTTTCCGGATTGAGCGCGGCCAAGGGCGGCCCGCGGATGCACGGGCCGGCGGGAACGGAGGTCGCAACGAGCGCGAAAACTGAAAA
>DATBNA010000073.1:0-4838 GCA_036554545.1 Hyphomonadaceae bacterium | reverse complement strand
GCGGCGCATTCTTGTAGGTGCGCAGCTTCACGCCGCCGATGACCTTCTCCTCCATCTCGAACTTCGCCCCCGGCGCCGTCAGCAGCGCATCGCACTGTGCGATCGACATCACCGGAAATGCGGGGGACTGATCCGCCATCGTCTGCTGCTCCTTCTGCGCCTCCCCTCAATCCCGGAGAAGCGCGAACCAACTTGCCTCAATTTGCACACGCCTCATGAGTGCCGCCAGAGAATTTCCCCATACTCGGCCACTGGCGCGCAGCCGGGGCTTGCGACAAAAGTGTGCAGCGCCGCAGCGCAGCATCAGGAGGACGGCATGGCCGCTCTGAAGGTCATCGACGCAGGCGAGCAGCACCTCGCCGGCATCATGGCGATCTTCAACCATGCCGTTCGCGAGACCTTCTCGATCTGGTCCGAAACCGAAACCACACTCGACCAGCGCCGCGCCTGGATGGAAGCGCGCCGCAAGGCCGGTTTTCCAGTACTCGTGGCCATCGATCCGGCGCACCCGAACGACGTCCTCGGCTATGGCAGCTTCGGCGTCTTCCGCGACTTCCCGGGCTACGCAAGAACGGTCGAGCATTCCGTCTACGTCGCTCCCGCCGCGCAAAGACGAGGCGTCGGCCGCGCCATCCTCGCAGCTCTGATCGATCAGGCCCGCGCCCGCGGTCTCGCCGCCATGGTCGGCGGCATCGACAGCGCCAACGCCGCCTCCATCGCCCTCCACGAACAGGCCGGCTTCGAGATCCAGGGCAACCTCAAGGGCGTCGGCCGCAAGTTCGGCAAGACCCTCGACCTCGTCTTCATGGTCAAGGCGCTCTAGCCGGCGCCGGCAAAGGCCGTGTCGCACCAGTAGACGACGTGATAGCCGCCATTGGGGCCGCCCCACTGAAACGACGGTCCGGAATAGCCGGCGCCTTCGCACAGATAGCCCGCCTTGGTGAGTTTTTCGGCCTGCAGGCTCGACAACCTCAGCTTCGAGGACTTGGCGAAAGCGATGGCGTCCTGATGCCGGCCGAGCTGCATCAGGTCGTTGAAGAACGCGCTCCAGTTCGTCGTCTGCCCTGGCCCCGCCGCAATGCGCCGGTCGAGATAGGTCTTCTGCGTTTCGGAATACGCCTTCTCGTCCCGCGCAACTCTCAGCAGGCGATGATCCAGCGGCGCCGTCTGGATGATCTCTTCATAATCAGCAATCGCGCCCATCAGGTTCGAACCGGTCGTGCTGCGCCCCGCCGCGCGCATCGCCAGCACCTGCAGCCGCTGGTCGAGGGTGATCTCGGCGCGCGAGAGGATGGCGGTCAGGTTGCGGTCTTCGGCGAATGGATTGTCCGGGACCATTGCCGAACTCATGAGCGACCTGAATTCGGCTTCTGTCGGCGTCGCCGCCGGCCCGCGTGAATCTTCAGGAAGCGCCTCGCAGGCCGATGCCATCAGCAGCGCCGCGAGTACATGTCCCATCATCATGCGTCTCTGTACGAGACTCATGGCCGGTTGCTCCGGCCCCCCACGAATATGGAACACCCGGTATCAGCCGCACGCAAGACGGCGCGGTATCGTCCGAAAAAAGTTTCAACCGGCGATGAGTTTCAGTGCGCGTTCGTCACCGCGCCCCAGCGCCTTGATGGCCGTTGCGGCGATGGAACGAGCATCGAGCCCGGCGAACTCGTACATCTTCTCGGGCGTATCCTGATCCTGGAACACATCCGGCAGCGTCAGCGTGCGCACCCGCAGGCCCTTATCAAGAAGCCCGCGCTCCGCCAGCGAGTGGAGGACGAACGATCCGAAGCCGCCCTTGGCGCCTTCCTCGATGGTGATCAGGACTTCGTGATGACGCGCCAATTGGGCGATCAGCGCCTCATCAAGCGGCTTGGCGAAGCGCGCATCGGCCACCGTGGTCGAAAGGCCTTGCGCCCCGAGCATGTCCGCCGCGCGGATCGCTTCCTGCAGCCGCGTTCCATAGGAAAGGATAGCCACCGCCGAGCCCTGCTTCACGATGCGGCCCTTGCCGATCTCCAGCGGTTCCGGCTCGGCCAGCAGCGGCAGACCGACGCCCTCGCCGCGCGGATATCTGAACGCAGAGGGCCGGTCGTCGATCACATGCGCCGTCGCCACCATGCGCTGCAGTTCGGTCTCGTCCGCCGCCGCCATGAGCACGAAGCCCGGCAGCTGCCCGAGATAGCCGATGTCGAACGACCCCGCATGCGTCGGCCCGTCCGCGCCCACCAGCCCCGCGCGGTCGAGCGCAAAGCGCACCGGCAGCTTCTGGATCGCAACGTCGTGGACGACGCTGTCATAGCCGCGCTGCAGGAAGGTCGAATAGATCGCGGCGAACGGCTTCATGCCGTCAGCCGCAAGTCCCGCGGCGAACGTCACCGCGTGCTGCTCGGCAATGCCGACATCGAAACAGCGGTCCGGGAATTTCTCGCCGAAATAGTCGAGTCCCGTGCCTGACGGCATCGCCGCCGTGATGCCGACGACTTTCGGGTCCTTCGCCGCTATCCGCGCCAGCTCCTGCGCGAACACTTTCGTATAGGACGGCGGCCCTGCCTTGCCCTTCGCCTGTTCGCCGGTGACGACGTTGAACTTCGAGACGCCGTGATACTTGTCGTCGGCGCTCTCGGCAGGAGCGTAGCCCTTCCCCTTCTGCGTGACGACGTGGACGAGCACGGGACCGTTGTCCATGTCGCGGACGTTCTCGAGCACAGGCACCAGCACGTTCATGTCGTGCCCGTCGATCGGCCCCACATAGTAGAAACCAAGCGCATCGAAGAGGTCGCCGCCCATGGTGAAGTTGCGGATCGAATGCTCCGCCTTCTTCGCCCAGGTCTGCAGCCCGATCTTGCGCACGACGCGCTTCGACAGGTTGCGCAGCTTGCGATAGCCTTTTGAGGAAACCGTGCGCGAGAGATAGTGGCTCATTGCGCCGACCGGCGGGGCGATCGACATGTCGTTGTCGTTGAGGATGACGATCAGGCGGGTATGCATCCCGCCGACATTGTTCAGCGCCTCGTAGATCATGCCGGCGCTCATGGCGCCGTCGCCGACGACCGCAATCACGCGGTTGTCGTTGTGCTGGAGGTCGCGCGCCACGGCGAAGCCCGCCGCCGCCGACACCGATGTGCCGGCGTGCGCGGCGCCGAACGGGTCGTACTCGCTCTCTTCACGCTTGGTGAAACCGGAAAGCCCGCCGCCCTGGCGCAGCGTGCGGATGCGCGAACGGCGCCCGGTGAGGATCTTGTGCGGATAGGCCTGGTGGCCGACGTCCCAGACCAGCCTGTCCTTCGGCGTATTGAAGACGGCATGGATGGCGACGGTCAGCTCGACCACGCCCAGCCCTGCGCCGAGGTGGCCGCCCGTCACCGAAACCGCCTGGATCGTCTCGGCGCGCAGCTCGTCCGCGACCTGCTTCAGATCGCCCTTGGTCAGGTTCCTGAGATCTGCCGGACTCGTTATCTGGTCGAGCAAGGGCGTCGGGGTGGTCATGCGCTGGGTCTCGTCCCGGATACGGGTGGATTAGTGGCGGCGATTGAGCACAAAGTCGACCGTATGCAGCAGAGATGAGGCGCGCGTGCCAAACGAAGCCAGATGCTGCTTCGCTTGTGCGGCGAGATAGCGCACCCGGTCCTGGGCTCCCTCAATCCCTAAAAGGGACACGAAATTCACCTTTCCGGCCTGTCTGTCCTTGGCGGTCGCCTTGCCGAGGATTTCCGGGTCTCCTTCCACGTCCAGAAGGTCGTCCACAATCTGAAAGGCCAATCCTAAATCATTGGTGTAGCCGGCGATCGCCTGACGCTCGTTTTCAAGCGCCCCGCCCAGCAAAGCCCCCACTTCCCCTGCGAGAGTTATCAGCGCCCCCGTCTTGAGCTTCTGCATCCGGGTCAGCACCTGCAACGGCTCGTCGCTCTCGCTCACCGGGTTCATGTCGATCATCTGGCCGCCGACCATGCCGCGGGCGCCCGAGGCGATCGCCATCCGCTCGATCAGCTTCACACGCATCAACGCGTCGCGATGCGTTTCAGGCGAAGCCATGATCTCGAACGCCAGCGCCTGCAACGCGTCCCCCGCAAGCACAGCCGTCGCCTCGTCGAACTGCTTGTGCACCGTCGGCTGTCCGCGGCGATAGTCGTCATCGTCCATGCACGGCAGGTCGTCATGGATCAGCGAGTAGGCGTGCATGCACTCGACCGCCGCCGCCGCACGCAGCAGCGCCTTTTCCTGCGCGCCGAACATGCGGCCGACTTCGATGGTGATAAACGGGCGCAGCCGCTTGCCCTTCGACAGTGCGCCATGGCGCATCGCGCGCATCAGGTTCGCCTCGGGCCCGGAGGCCGCCGGGATAAGCTGGTCGAGCGCAACAGTGATCCGGTCAGCCACCTCGTTGAGGCGCTGTTCGAAATGCGGATCGAGCGGACGGATCACCGCGCCGCGTCCTGACCAGATCTAGAGATCATCAGCCTTCTCCAACCCTTTGGGTCCGTCGGGGCCGAGAACGATCTTCTCGACCTTGAGTTCGGCCTCTTTCAGTTTCTTCTCGCAATGCGCCTTCAGCGCCGCGCCGCGCTCATAGATGCGGATCGAGTCCTCGAGCGGCACATCGCCAGCCTCGAGCTTGTGCACGATCTGCTCGAGTTGCGCGAGCGCGTCCTCGAAGCTCATCGAAGCGATGTCCGCTGCGGGCTTTGCCTCTGGCATTCCAGTCTCCGAAAAGTGGCGTCACCATATGTATCTAGGGTGTGCGGAGCAATGGGCGCTGCAACGCCTGTGAGCCCGATGTACAAAGCCTCATCCTGAGAGATCGTGAAGCGGTCGTCTCGAAGGATGGGGGGGCGTGCTCAACC
>DATBNA010000051.1:0-3339 GCA_036554545.1 Hyphomonadaceae bacterium | reverse complement strand
GCGATCTCGTTCTCGTTGTTCGCGTTCACGCCCATCGCGACGGCTGCGCCGATCGCGACAGCGCTGAGGGCGCCTATGCCGTAGGCCACAAAACTGCGCATGGCTTTCTCCACTTCGTCCTTGTGCGGAGGGACTGAACCTGACCCAGGGTAGTTCCATTACCGGCCGGCAAGGCTGGAGGCGAAATGGCGCCGGGAGCTTGCGTCATCACCATTTCCGCGCTAGAACAAACCAAGAACACAAAAGCTGTGTGCTCTGTGTGTTTGGCGCGGGCGAGCGCGAGGCCTTTGGCCTAGGGTCCGCCGGCGCTGCGAAGCGTGTGATGTGTCAGGAACCGGAGCGGCGTGAAGGCATCCGCCGGGGCCGGAGTGGAAACGGAGACGACTATGGCCGGCTCGGTCAACAAGGTGATCCTCGTGGGCAATCTGGGGCGCGACCCCGAGATAAAGCAGCTCCCCTCGGGATCCTCGATCGCAAACCTCTCGGTGGCGACTTCGGAGAGCTGGCGCGACAAGGCTTCCGGCGAGCGGAAAGAGAAGACCGAATGGCACCGCGTCGTTGTCTTCAACGAAGGCCTGGTGCGGATCGTCGAGCAGTACCTGAAGAAGGGCTCGAAGGTTTATCTCGAAGGCCAGCTCGAAACCCGCAAATGGCAGGACAAGGACGGCAACGACAAGTATTCGACCGAGGTCGTGCTGCGTAACTTCAACTCCACGCTCACCATGCTCGACGGCAAGAGCGCCGACGCCGGAGGCGGCGGTTGGGACAGCGACCGCAGTGAGCGCGGCGGCGGTGGTGGCGGCCGCGGCGGCAAGAAGGGCGGCAAGGGCGCGGAAGAAGACTTCTCCCGTGGCGCCGACTTCGACGACGAGATCCCGTTCTAGGTTCAGTTCGAACGCCCTCGTGGTTCAACGGACGCGATGCCGGACTTCGTCCCGCGACGCTTCTCACCATAACGGCTAGCGAGCCAACTCTCCCGAAGCCTCAATGTTGAGCAGCGAGTGAAGCTCGCGCCTGTCGAACCACGAGGGCGGCCTCACCGGCGCCAGTCGCAGAGGATCCGCTCGAACCCCGCATATTTTCCGGTACGGTTTTCGGAAGTTCCGAAGCGATTCCAAAGCTCTGAGAAAATGCGATGGAAAAGTTATCCCCGGGGTCCCCGACCAGCCGCACAATGCCGGCCATGTCATGGATCGCGCTCAACTTCCTGGCTCTGCCCTTCCGCCGCCGCTTCGCCGTCGGTGTAGTTGTAATTGTAATTGTAATCGCGCGGGCCGCTCGAAACTTACACCTCTCGGCTCCCCTCGGGCGAAGCGCAGCCCGGACGGCAAACAACCTGTCTGAAGGAGAGGTCGTACCGGACGATGGCGTGCTCTTTGGAAACGGAAGAAGGCCCGCATAACGAGCAACCGCAGTAGGCAAAACCGCAACCCTTTTTGCCGCATATACGGCCCCCAAAATATATACATATTTCAAGGTCTTCCGCCTGTGGAAAAACCACCGAAATGTTTGTGTCGCGATGCACAAATGGGCTAGAAGAAATGTAGCGAATCCCGACGGCAAAAGGCCGTCCCACCTGACGAGTTTTTCTTGACCGACACCCCCGACGAAACCGGCACGCCTCCCAGCGGCGCGGGACCTGACGGAGCGGGCGACATTGCGCCGATCTCCATCGCCGATGAGCTGAAGAAGTCGTACCTCGACTACGCGATGAGCGTCATCGTCAGCCGTGCGCTGCCCGATGTGCGCGACGGCCTGAAGCCCGTTCACCGCCGCATCCTCTATGCGATGTACGAAGGCGGCTACACGCACGACAAGGCGTTCAAGAAATCCGCCAACACCGTCGGCGACGTCATCGGCCGCTACCACCCGCACGGCGACCAGTCGATCTACGACGCGCTCGTGCGCATGGCGCAGCCCTTCGCGATGCGTGCTCCGCTCATCGACGGACAGGGCAACTTCGGCTCCATCGACGGCGATCCGCCGGCGGCCATGCGGTACACCGAAAGCCGGATGGCGAAGATCACCGACTTCCTACTCGACGACATCGAGAAGGACACGGTGAACTTCGATGACAACTATGACGGCTCGCGCCAGGAGCCTTCGGTCCTTCCTGCGAAATTCCCCAACCTGCTGGTCAACGGCGCAGGCGGCATCGCCGTCGGCATGGCGACCAACGTGCCGCCGCACAACCTCGGCGAGGTGATCGACGCCTCGATCGCACTGATCGAGAATCCGCTGCTCGACGATGCGGCGCTGCTAGACATTGTGCCCGGACCGGACTTTCCTACTGGCGCCCAGATCATTGGCCGCGCCGGTTCGCGCCACGCCCTTCTGAGCGGTCGCGGCTCGATCATCATGCGCGCCAGGACAAGCATCGAGGAAATGAAGGGCGGGCGCGAAGCCATCATCGTCACCGAGATCCCTTTCCAGGTGAACAAGGCCTCCATGGTGGAAAAGATCGCCGAGCTGGTGCGCGACAAGCGGATCGAAGGCATTGGCGACCTGCGAGACGAAAGCGACCGCAATGGCATCCGCGTGGTGATCGAGATCAAGCGCGACGCCTCGGCCGACATTGTCCTGAACAACCTTTTCCGCCTGACGCCGATGCAGACGTCCTTCGGCGCCAACATGCTGGCGCTGAATGGCGGACGTCCGGAACTGATGACGCTCCGCCAGATGCTGCAGGCCTTCCAGCGCTTCCGCGAGGAAGTCGTCGCGCGGCGCACCAAGTTCGAGCTCAACAAGGCGCGTAACCGCGCCCACGTGTTGATCGGCCTCGCGCTGGCCGTCGCCAACATCGACGAGATCATCCGCATAATCCGTTACTCGGCCGACCCGGACGCTGCGCGTCTCGCCTTGCTCGACCGCGCATGGCCGGCGCAGGACATGGGTCCGCTGATCGGACTCATTGCTGATCGTCGTACCGTCATGAACGAGAAGGGCGAGATCCGCCTCTCGGACGAACAGGCGCGCGCCATCCTCGCGCTGCAGCTTTCTCGCCTCACCAACCTTGGACGCGACGAGATCGGCAAGGAGGCTTCCGGCCTCGCCGAGGCGATAAAGGACTATCTCGATATCCTTGGTTCGCGCGCCAGCATCCTGGCGATCATCAAGGCCGAGTTGCAGGAGATCAAAGACAAGTTCGCGACGCCGCGCCGCTCGGAGTTCGTGGAGGTCGACCTCGATCTCGAGGACGAGGCCTTCATCGAGCGCGAAGACATGGTCGTGATGGTGACGCACGCCGGCTATGTGAAGCGCACGGCGCTGTCGGCCTACCGGACGCAGAACCGGGGCGGCAAGGGCCGGGGCGGCATGGAGACGAAGGAGGACGACTTC
>DATBNA010000001.1:0-1629 GCA_036554545.1 Hyphomonadaceae bacterium | reverse complement strand
CCATGGTGGCGGCAAAGACATTGCGGTCCTGGTTGATGAGGCGCTGTGCGTCGCGCTGGAGATAGCCTTTGCGCTGCAGCCGCTTGTAGAGGAAGTCGGTGTATTCGGCGTTCCGCTCGGAGGAGCGCGCATTGGTGACCTGGATGTCGCCGGGCGCCACGCCGACGAGCTGCATGTTGCGCGCGATCTGGTCTTCACGGCCGACGAGGATGGGTTCGCCCAGGTCCTGCGTCTTGAACTGCCAGGCGGCGCGGATGACCGACGGCTCTTCGCCCTCTGCGAAGACGATGCGGCGACGCTTGGGATCGCGGCGCACGGCGCCATGGATGCGCTGCAGGAAGGACGCCGACGGATCGAGACGCTGGGCAAGGCTGTCGCGATAGGCGCCCATGTCGGCGATCGGCCTGCGCGCAACGCCGGTGTCCATCGCCGCCTGTGCAACGAAAGGCGGGATATACCAGATGAGTCGCGGATCGAACGGGGCAGGGATGATGTAGTCGGCTCCGAAGGTCGGGCGCGAGCCGGCATAGGCTGCGGCGACCTCGTCCGGCACGTCTTCGCGCGCGAGCTGGGCCAGCGCCTTGGCGGCGGCGACCTTCATCTCTTCGTTGATGGTGCGGGCGCGCGCATCGAGCGCGCCACGGAAGATGTAGGGGAAGCCGAGGACGTTGTTGATCTGGTTGGGATAGTCGGACCGGCCCGTCGCGATGATGGCGTCGTCGCGGACTTCCTTGATCTCTTCCGGCGTGATCTCCGGATCGGGGTTCGCCATCGGGAAGATCATTGGGTTCTTCGCCATGGCGGCGACCATCTGCTTGGTCACCGCGCCTTTCACGGAGAGGCCCATGAAACAGTCGGCGCCTTGCATCGCCTCGGCGAGGTTGCGCTTCTTTGTCGGCACGGCGAAGGCGGACTTGAACTGGTCCATGCCTTCCTTGCGGCCTTCATAGATGACGCCGTTGCGGTCGCAGATCAGGATGTTCTCGCGCTTGACGCCGAGATGGCGGATGAGGCCGGCGACGGAGAGGCCAGCGGCGCCGGCGCCGGAGACGGCGACCTTCACGTCGGACAGCTTGCGGCCAGTGATTTCGCAAGCGTTGATGAGGCCGGCGGCGGCGATGATGGCCGTGCCGTGCTGGTCGTCATGGAAGACAGGTATGTCGAGCTTTTCGCGCAGCTCGCTCTCGATGACAAAGCACTCGGGGGCCTTGATGTCCTCGAGGTTGATGCCGCCGAAGGTGGCGCCGATGGCGCGCACGCAGTCGATGAATTTCTGCGGGTCCTTTTCATCGACCTCGATGTCGATGGAGTCGACGTCGGCGAAGCGCTTGAAGAGTACGGACTTGCCTTCCATGACCGGCTTGGAGGCGAGCGAGCCGAGATCGCCCAGGCCAAGGATAGCGGTGCCGTTGGAGATCACGGCGACCATGTTGCCCTTGGACGTGTAGTCGTAGGCGGCGTCCGCATCCTTGGCGATGGCCAGCACGGGGACGGCGACGCCGGGCGAGTAGGCGAGCGACAGATCCTTCTGCGTCGCCATCGGCTTGGTCGGCGTTACTGACAGTTTTCCGGGCCGCGGATGGCGGTGGAAAGCAAGCGCTTCTTCGTCTGTCAGGCTGGGGCGTTTAC
>DATBNA010000621.1:0-4873 GCA_036554545.1 Hyphomonadaceae bacterium | reverse complement strand
GCGTTGCCGATCGCATTGCCGATGACGCCGCCGGCCACGGCGCCGATGACGGCGCCCGCCGTGTTGGCCTTCCGGCCGCCGCCCACTTCGCTGCCGGCGATGCCGCCGATCGCGGCGCCTGCAGCCGTTCCAACTGTCGAGCTGGTCTTCGATCCTTCGATCACGACGCTGCGGGAGGCGACGACGGTGCCTTCCTCGACGCGGGCGACCATGCCGACCGTGCCGCGCTCATAGGTGTTGGCGCCAAGACCCGACGCGCAGCCCGCGAGCGCGAGCGCGAGAGCGGCGAAAGCCGCCGCGAAGGGCTTGGAGGGCTTGAGACTGGTAGGCGCGGAAAGGTTTGCAATCGAAGTCATTGTGCAGCTCCAGCGGGACGGCAGTTTGGGGAGGATCCCGTCCCTTACACACGAGAATTATACGCTAATCGTCTGAACCCGGTCTGAACCGTTTCGTCCTGCTTCGGCGCATATCGAGGGCGGAATTGTGTCTAATCCTTACCCGCGCACGCGCCTCGTAACGACTTTTTCAATGGTGAGAACCGACCACGCGTTCAAGGCGCGAAATGTAGAATACGTCCGATTTAATTGGCTCTGCGACGCTTTGGTCAGTCGCTGCGCCTTTCGAGTCACGCCGCGAAGGCGCAGTGGTTACATCTCCGTTAGTCGTTAACGCGGAAGCGAAACCCCGAACTTCCTCAGGAGAAATTTTTACGCGACGCCAGCCTCCCCCAGCGACGACGGCGTCGATCACCTCGCGTCCCTCTTCGAGCGTGGGCGTGCAGACACAGTAGACCAGCAGCCCCCCTGGCCGGAGCATCTCGCCCGCTGCATCGATAAGGCCGCGCTGGATCGCCGGGAAGCGTGCGAGGTCTTTCGGGTCGCGCCGCCATACGCCCTCAGGATGCCGCCGCATGATGCCGAGCGCCGAGCACGGCGCATCGAGCAGCACGGCATCCAGTGGAGACGATGGCCGCCAGGTTCGGGCATCCTGCTCGACGAACTCCATCGCCAGCCGGGTGCGCGCGGCATTCTCCCTCAGCACCTTCATGCGCTGCTCCGAGATGTCGACTGCGGTCAGCTCCGCACCCATCGCTGCAAGCTGCAGCGACTTGCCGCCCGGCGCAGCGCACAGATCGGCGACGCGCCTTCCCTGCAAATCGCCCAGGAGCGTAGCCGGAAGCGACGCCGCCGCGTCCTGCACCCACCACGCGCCTTCGGCATAGCCCGGCAG
Organism: Hyphomonadaceae bacterium; assembly: GCA_036554545.1. GTDB lineage: Bacteria > Pseudomonadota > Alphaproteobacteria > Caulobacterales > Hyphomonadaceae > UBA7672. Next base: position 3,643 of record DATBNA010000621.1, on the reverse strand, counting down.
GTCCGTCAGCCTTGCGCCAGCCTTGAGCCGCACCGTGCCGTTGGCCAGCGCGTCGCCGCCGAGCTTCCCCGCCCATTCCACCGGGTCGAGCCCGACTTTCAGCGTCAGATCGATCGGCGGCTCTTCGAGCTGCAGTTCGGCCATTGCCGCGGCCCGCTCTTCGCCCAGCGCCGATTTCAGCTTCGCCGCCAGCCAGTCCGGCCACACCGACGTCGCCGGCGCCGAGCGAAAGGCCTCGGCCTCCCGGCTCGCCCGCCGCAGCACCGCGTTGACCAGCCCTCCGCCGCGGCTGGCGTCGCGCCATTTCCGCGCCGCCTCGACCGTCGCCGACACTGCTGCATGTTCGGCTACATCCAGCATCCAGAGCTGCGCCGCCCCCGCAAACAACAGCGACCGCACAGGCGGTTCGATCTCCGTGATCGGCCGGTCCAGCATTCCGCCCAGCGCCCACCCGATCCGGCCGACGCCTCGCAGGGCGGCGCCTGCAATCGCGCGCGCAAATCCGCGGTCCGCGCCTTCAAGCCGGTTGAACGTCCTGCTGTTTTTCAGCGCCGTCTCAAGATCGGCGCCCTTGTCCAGCGTGCCGTGGATGAGTTCAGCCGCCGCCAGCCGGCTTTCCCAGCCTGCGACCTGTGGCCGTTCTTCCTTCAGTGATCTTTGAGGCCGCCGCGCCATGCGCGGTCCCTACTCTTTCGCCCCGCAAGAGTCATCCTCGGCAAGCTGAAGGTCACCCGGTCTTCGGCCGCGATACTCTCGCCATCAGTCCAGGCATGCAGACGAGCGATATCAGGACCGCGAACGCCCAGTGTGCGACGGCATGCGGAACTGCCGTCATCCAGGCCAGGAAGCTCAGGACAAGGTAAAGCTTGAATCCTTCAACGGCGAAGTCGAACAACGCCCGGGTCATGGAAAGACTACTCTGCGCCTTCCATCTCCGCGGCCTGGCGATGCAGGCGGGCGACGCGGCGTTCGGTCGGTGGGTGCGTGGCGCTGGCCTTGCGGCGGGGGCCATGCAGCGGGTCGATGACGAACATGTGCGCCGTCGCGGGGCTCCGCTCGGCGAGCGGATTGAGCAGCGACATGGTGTGCCGTTCCAGCTTCAGCAGCGCATTGGCGAGGTTGACCGGCGAACCGCAGATCTCGCCAGCGTGTTTATCGGCGGCGTACTCGCGATTGTGGCTCTGGCCGATGCGGGCGATGAGGCCGGCGACAATCTTGGAAACACGCTTGCGCTGACCGATCGGATAGGCGAGCAGGCCAAAGACCGTGGTCATCAGCGCAGCCAGGGCCGAGCACACGCCCATCGCCAGCGCATCGCCGCGCTTCACATGCGCCAGCTCGTGCGCCACGACGGCGGAAACCTCCGGCCGCGACAGCGTCTTCAGCAGGCCATCCGTGACGGCGATCGAGGCGTGATTGGTGTCGCGCCCCGCCACGAAGGCATTGGGCTGGAAGGCGTCAACAATATAGGTCCGCGGCCGCGGCATGTTCGCGCGCATGGCAAGCTTGTCGCAATCGGCGACGAAGGCGCGGATCATCGGCGAAGGATCGTCGGATCCGACCTCGCGCGCATTGTGCAGCTTGAGAACGATCTTCTCGGCGTACCAGAAGACAATGAGGTGGAAGGCCAGCGCGATCCACGTTGCGATCAGTGCGCCATCTCTTCCCGCGATCCACCAGCCCACGCCTGCGAAGGCGAGGTGGATCACCAGCATCAGTCCGGCGGCCTTGAAATAGCTCATCGCGGTTCTCTCATTAGAGGGAGGCGGCTGACCGCCCCCGACCTGGTCAGTTACGTTCGCGAACAGGTTACGTCGCGGACCCGCCATGGTCTGGCGATTATGGTAAAAGAATCCCTTCCAACTCGCTTAAATCTGGTGAACGACGTGACGGAGATGACGAACAAGGACAGCAGCACCGGTCCGGCGCCCGCAACAGAAGCGGCGACATCTTCCGCGATCGAAACAACGACTGTGCCGGGCGCGGCGCCTGGAAAACAGCTTTCACCGGAAGCGATCCGCGCGCTCGAGGAAGCCGAAGCGCGACGCCAGGCCGCGACTAGGCAGGAATTGCCTACCGAGATCGGCGGTCGCGATGGCGAAGAGCCGACGCGCTATGGCGACTGGGAGAAGAAGGGCCTCGCGGTCGACTTTTGACGCTACGCGAGCCGGCTAGAGCAGCGGAACCTCGACGTCGACAGGCGGATCCTCCGGTGTACGCACCGTGCCGATCAGCCTGAACTGTTCGCCAACGCGCACATCCAGCACCAGTCCGTTCTTCCACCGCCCGTCGCGAGCATACTGGCCGTTCACGATCAGCCTGCCGTTGGCGACCGTGCCGCTGGCAGCACGCGTGCCTCCGCCCGCCTGAAGCGCGCCGGTGACAGCGCCGGTCTCGACATCGACCCGGGAGAACCCGACTTCGGCGCCGATCAGGAAAGTCTTGAGCGGGGAGTCCGACGCGTCGCCAGCCGGGATCACCGGCAGCGGCGCGCGGCCCCGATCGGCGAGCGCTTGAACGATGCCTGCCTGCTGGATGTTGGGATCGCCGTTCTTGAGAATGCGCTCGAGCTTTGCGCGCCTGATAGCCTTGTCTTCGTCCGGATTGCTGATAGCCGCGCGAGCCGCAGCCGAGCGCGCCTCGGGATCGCCGCTCGACAGGCGCGTGCCGAGAGTGAGCAGCTCTTTCTCGGTCGGCGACAGCGGCAGCACGGCAGTCTGCACGGCGGCGATCGGCGGAGCGACCGCGGCGATGATCCCCCGTTCGTCGCCCTGACTTCCCGCCAGCAGCGGCGCCAGCAGAAAGAAAGCGAAGATACCGACGCCTATTGCGCTCGCTCCAAACAGGGTTCGTGCGATCTGCATCGGCGGTTTCCTGAAGAAGGCGAGCCAGGCGCAGACCGCCGCGGCGATCACAAAAGCGCCCAACAGGTATGGCGCAAGATTGGCGACGGGCTTTGCGAGATCGCTGGCTATGCCGGCCACCATCGTGCCCATGCTCCAGAAACCGACACCGGCGCGCATGTCCCCCTTGACCGCGCCGCCGCGCGCCTGCGCCGGTTTGGCGTCAGCTGCGGTCGCCGCCGCATTGCTTTGCTGTGCAGGTGATTGCGCCGCAGCCGTCTGGATAGCCGATGGCTGGGCCGGTCCGTTCTCGGTCATGTCCGCCCCCGGATGATGTCCCGATTATCGAACTGATTTCTGGCGAGTCAACGCAATGCCCGGCCCACGCGACCCGGCAGCTGGATGCCCTGGCTCAGACCTCCGCCCACCGCCTCAGCAGGTTGTGATAGATCGCCGTCAGCTCCAGCACGGCGGCGTGCCTGTCGCCGAGTTCGCTGCGGGTTCTGATGATCGCCTGGTCGAGCTGGTAGAGCATACCCCGCGCGCCATCGTCCTTCACCATCGACTGGATCCAGAAGAAGGACGCCCAGCGCGATCCGCGCGTAACGGGCTCGACGCGGTGCAGGCTCGATGCCGGATAGAGCACCATGTCGCCAGCGGCGAACTTCACGCTTTGCTCGCCATGGGTGTCCTGGATCACCAGCTCGCCGCCGTCATAATCCTCAGGCGGAGTAAGAAAGAGCGTGGCCGACAGATCTGTACGTACCCGGATATTAGGCCCGGCGATGAAGCGGATCGCA
>DATBNA010000612.1:0-4425 GCA_036554545.1 Hyphomonadaceae bacterium | reverse complement strand
CGTTGAGGATGTGTTGCGGCGGCATGAGCGAGCCGGTCTCACGGGCGGCGGAGCGGGCGGCGCCGTAGGCCTTGTAGGCGGCGTTCGATTTGGGGGCTGTGGCAAGGTGAATGCACGCCTGCGCCAGCGCGAGTTCGCCTTCGGGCGAACCCAGCCGTTCGTAGGCGGCAGCGGCTTCGTTGCAGATCATCAGCGCCGTAGGATCGACGAGGCCGACATCCTCGCTGGCGGCGCGGATCATTCGGCGGGCAACGAAGAGCGGATCCTCGCCGCCTTCCAGCATGCGACAGAACCAGTAGAGCGCCGCGTCGGGATCAGAGCCGCGCACCGATTTGTGCCATGCGGAGATGAGATTGTAGTGCTCCTCGCGATCCTTGTCGTAGGCCGGGGCGCGTTTCTGCAGCGCAGCCATGAGCGCCGGACCGTCGATGGGCGTCGCTGCGTTCCAGGCGAAGACTTCTTCCAGCAGGTTGAGGAAATAGCGTCCATCGCCATCGGCCATGGCCATCAGCGCCTCACGAGCGTCGGCGGTAAGCGGCGCGGGCTTCCCGACATGAGCCTCGGCGCGGGCGAGAAGTTGGGCAAGCGCGGGTTCGTCGAGGCGTTTCAGCACCATTACTTGCGCTCGGGACAGGAGAGCGCCGTTGAGTTCGAAGCTGGGGTTCTCGGTCGTAGCGCCGACCAGCGTGACAACGCCACGCTCGACGAAGGGCAGGAAGCCGTCCTGCTGGGCGCGGTTGACGCGGTGGATTTCGTCGACGAAGAGCAGCGTGCCGCGCCCGGTCCTGCGCAGGCCCTCAGCCTTGTCGAAGGCGGCGCGCAGATCCTTCACGCCCGAGAAGATGGCGGAGAGCTGTTCGAATTCGAGGCCGGCGCGCTTGGCCAGCAGGCGCGCGATGGTGGTCTTGCCGGTGCCGGGCGGCCCCCAGAGGATCAGGCTGGCAAGGCGGCCCTGAGCCAGCATGCGGCCGATCGGGCCTTCTGGTCCGAGCAGGTGATCCTGGCCGACGACTTCTTCCAGCTTCTCAGGGCGCAGGCGGTCAGCCAGAGGGCGCGGGGCTTCCTCGGTCAGGCCTGCAGCTTCGAAAAGATCGCTCACGCCATCGATGTAGCGTGAGCCCCTGTCCGGTTCCAGCCTGTCCGGTTCCAGCCTGCCCGGGCTATGAGCGCAACGTCACTTCTTTGCGCTCGCCGTTGCGCTCGATTGCAAGGCGCCAGACGCCGTCCGCACTGCCTTCGATCCGGCTTATGGCTGTTTCGAGATCCCTGGGCGTACGGATCGCGGCGCCGTTGATCTCGCGAATGATGTCGCCAGGCTGGAAGCCGACATTGCGGGCAATGGTGCGCGGCGGGACGCTGTAGACGAGCATTCCATCGCGCGCCCTGAAGGGATCGAGACCCAGCTGCTCAGCGAGCGCCGGCGACAGCTGCGCGACCTGGGCGCCGGTGAACGGGTTGCGCCCGCCAACAACTATGAGCTCGGCCTTCGTCGTGCCCGGCGGGGCGGCGAGAGTGGCGCGGATCGAGCGTTGGCTGCCGTTGCGGATCGTGACGATGTCGACCGCCTCGCCCTCAGCTTTGGTCGCAGCAATGAACTTCATGCCCTTGTCGTCGAACACTTCACGCCCGTCGATCGAAAGGATGATGTCGCCCTCGCGAAGTCCCGCCTTGGCGGCTGGGCCGCCGGCATAGACATCGGAGATCAGGACGCCGCGCGGCCTGTCCAGACCCAGCGCTGCGGCCTTTGGACCGTCGATGGTGTCGCCCTTCGCGCCCAACCAGGGACGCACAAGGGTGCCGCCACGCACGGCGGCGTCGACCACGCGCTTCACCATTTCGGCCGGGATGGCGAAGCCGACGCCGTTTGAGCCGCCGCCACGGGAGAAGATCAGCGTGTTCACCCCGACGAGCCGGCCATTCATGTCGACCAAGGCGCCGCCGGAGTTCCCCGGGTTCACCGAAGCGTCGGTCTGGATGAACGAAGAGAAGTCGCCAACGTCGGTGCGCGCCAGCGCCGAGATGATGCCCGAAGAAACCGACTGGCCGACACCGAACGGGTTGCCAATGGCGAGCACGAGGTCGCCTACCTGCACGCCGCGTGTGTCGGCGAAGGCGAGCGTCGGAAGGGTTTCACCACGCGGATCGATCTTGAGGACGGCAAGATCGCTCTTGTCGTCCTTCATGACGAGCGTTGCCGGGAACTCGCGGCGGTCGGAAAGGACGACGCGGAATTCCTGGCCCTGCTCGACGACGTGGTTGTTGGTGACGATGACGCCATCGGCGCCGACGATGACGCCGGAGCCCAGCGAGTTGTCGACCTTCTCGCGGCGCGTCTGAACGTTGTCGCCGCAATAGAACGCGGCCCAGAAGGGGTCGTTGGCGTAGGGGCAGTTCGACCGCGTGATGTTGACGCTGGAATAGACGTTGACGACAGCAGGCGCCGTACGGCGGACGACCGGGGCGAAGGATTGCTGGATCGACGCCTGCGACGCCGGAACGGCGCGCTCGATGAGCTGCGGATGCGGCTCCGGTTCGGCGACCGGGCCCGATACCGGCGCCCCTGGCGTCTGCTGGCCGAGCTGGCCAACGGCGGGGACCGCCATCATGGCGAATGCCGTGGTTATGGAAGCGGCGGCGACCAGAAGAATGTTCTGACGGTTCATGTCCTTCGCCCTGTTCGACGAACGCCCATTTAGGCAGGCCTTCGCTGAATGCTAGCCGAACTGCGAACAAAGGCGGAGATTCCGGCGCAAACAAGGCATTAGAGGCCAGGTTTAATGTGCGTGAAATGAAAAGGCCGCCCGGAGGGGCGGCCTGCCGTATTCCCCTTGAGAAGCGATCAGGCTTCTTCGGCGGCCTCGGCCATTGCAGCGGCGCGGGCGCGGTCATCGGCGCCTTTGGCGTCTTCGTCGCGGTCGACCAGTTCGATCACGGCCAGCGGGGCGTTATCGCCATGGCGGAAGCCCGCCTTCAGGACGCGGGTGTAACCGCCCTTGCGGTCCTTGTAGCGGTCAGCGAGCGTGTCGAAGAGCTTCACGACCACATCGTCTTCCTTGAGCTGCGAAGCAGCGAGGCGACGGTTGGCGAGGCCCCCCTTCTTGCCGAGCGTGACCAGCTTGTCGACGACGGCGCGGAGCTCCTTCGCCTTCGGCAGAGTCGTGGTGATCTGCTCGTGGCGGATCAGCGCGCCGGCCATGTTGGCGAACATCGCCTTGCGATGCGCGTGCGTGCGGTTGAGTTTGCGAAGCGCGTAGCCGTGGCGCATGTCACTATCCGGTCCCCGGGGAACCGGCTCCTAATCAGGTGTGGTCTTCGTATTTCTTGGCGAGCTCTTCGATGTTCTCCGGCGGCCAGGACGGAACGTCCATGCCGAGGTGGAGGCCCATCGATGCGAGCACTTCCTTGATCTCGTTGAGCGACTTGCGGCCGAAGTTCGGCGTGCGGAGCATTTCCGCTTCCGACTTCTGGATGAGGTCGCCGATGTAGACAATGTTGTCGTTGCGCAGGCAGTTGGCCGAACGCACCGAGAGCTCGAGTTCGTCGACCTTCTTGAGCAGAACCGGGTTGAAGCCCAGGTCCGGCTCGTCGTCGGCGGCCGAAGCGGCGACCGGCTCGTCGAAGGTGATGAGGAGCTGCAGCTGGTCCTGAAGGATGCGCGCGGCGTAGGCCACGGCGTTTTCCGGCGAGACCGAACCGTCGGTCTGCACATCGAGAGTAAGTTTGTCGTAGTCGAGCACCTGACCCGAACGGGTGTCTTCAACGAAGACGCCGACGCGCTCGACCGGCGAGAAGATCGCATCGATCGGGATGAAGCCGAGCGGAGCATCGTCCGGACGGTTGCGGTCGGCGGGGACATAGCCCTTGCCGGTGGCGACCGTGAACTCCATGCGGAGCTCCGAGCCCTGGTCGAGGTGGCAGATCACGTGGTCGGGGTTGAGGATCTCAACATCGCCCGGCACTTCGATCTGGCCGGCCTTCACCGGACCGCCGCCCGTAGCCTTCAGCGTCATGCGCTTCGGAATGTCCGACACCATGCGGATGGCGACGCGCTTGAGGTTGAGGACGATGTCCGTAACGTCTTCGCGGACGCCCGGGATCGAGGAGAATTCGTGGACCACGCCGTCGATCTGCACGCCGGTGATCGCAGCGCCCTGCAGCGACGACAGCAGTACGCGGCGGAGCGCGTTGCCGAGGGTCGTTCCAAAGCCGCGCTCCAGCGGTTCGATGACGAGCTTGGCGCGGCGCTGCGCGTCGCGGTCATGCTCCACCACCGGACGGTTGGGGCGGATCAGGTCTTTCCAGTTCTTGTCGTTTACCGAAGCGGCGGGAGTCGCCATCGCTTGTAGCCTCTCGAGTAATTCCGTCAGGTCGGAACGCTAAGCCGGTCTAGACGCGGCGGCGTTTCGGCGGGCGGCAACCATTGTG
>DATBNA010000576.1:0-6577 GCA_036554545.1 Hyphomonadaceae bacterium | reverse complement strand
CCATGGCGATGGGGATGCCCATCACGGCATAGAAGATCGCGAAGGGCGGACCGTTGAGGAAGCCGTACTCGGAATCGCTGAGCTGGAACTCGTTGATGATCGGCTGGGCGATGACGTTGATCAGATTCCGGTCGATGAAGTTCAGCGTGTAGACCAGAGTCAGAACCAGCAGCACATAAAGCCGATAGCTGGGCGAGCCATAGCTCGTACCGGATGCTGACGCATCAGCAGTGGGCGCGGCGGTTGCCGTGGACAATTGGACCTCCCCTTTTTCCGCGACGCCGGGGAGCGCGCGCCGACCATTGCGTTCGAATGACGGGCTTTTCGCCGTCCTGGGGCGTACCCTAGCTTCGATCGTTCGGGCGGCAACCGGTTTATTTCAGCATCGGATCAGATAAGACCCTTGGCTTTCATGCTGACCGTCTCCTTCGCCCCGACGACCAGATGGTCATGGACCCGGATCTCGAACGGGGCGAGCGCCCGTTCGATGTCGCGCGTCAGCTCGATGTCCGCGCGCGAAGGGGTGGGATCGCCGCTTGGATGATTGTGGACGAGGATCACGGCCGAAGCTGACAGTTCGAGCGCGCGCCTTGCGATCTCGCGCGGATAGATCGGCGCGTGGTCAACCGTTCCCCTGCCCGCCATCTCATCGGCGATCAGCCTGTTCTTGCGATCGAGATAGAGCACGCGCGCCTGTTCGGTCTTTTCATGCCTGATCCTCGCGCTCACATAGTTGAGGAGGGCGGCCCAGTTGGAGATCACCGGCCGGTCCTTTACCTGGTCGGCGGCGGCCTGCTGCAACAGGAGATTGGCGGCGCGGATATAGGCCGCAGCGGTTTCGCCAACGCCCTTCGTCTCCATCAGCCGCTCTGGCGATGCGGCCAGGGCCGCCGACACGGACCCAAACCTCTGCAGCAGCTCCTTGGCGATCGGCTTCACATCGACGCGCGGGATGAAGGCGCAGAGCAGCAGCTCGAGCAATTCATAGTCGGCAAGGCCTGTTCCGCCATCCTTGAGCACGCGCTGGCGCAAGCGCTCGCGATGCCCGTGAAAATGTTTCACCGGCCCTTCGGCGGCGCCGTTTCCTGTTTTTGACTGTCCCCCCTCCCCCGACATCCGTTCAGATCATGTCTTGAGGCCGGAGGCGTGAGGCGTGTGGGCGCCTGTCGGGGAGGCCGTGAATATCTCACAGCCTGTGTCGGTAACGCCGACCGAGTGCTCGTACTGAGCCGATAAAGAACGGTCACGCGTGACCGCCGTCCATCCGTCCGCCAGCAGGGCGACATCCTTGCGGCCGAGATTGATCATCGGCTCGACGGTGAAGATCATTCCCGGAAGCAGGCGCTCGCCCTGGCCGCGGCGGCCGAAGTGAAGGATGTTCGGCGAGTCGTGGAAAATACGGCCGAGACCATGTCCGCAGAACGCCTCGACCACGGAGTAGTGCTGACGCTCTGCGTGTTCCTGGATCGCGGCGCCGAGATCGCCGAGGCGGGCGCCCGGCTTGATCGCCTCGATGCCGCGCATCATGCACTCGTAGGTGACGTCCATCAGGCGCATCGCCTTGCGCTTCACTTCGCCGACCGAATACATGCGCGAGGTGTCGCCGTGCCAGCCGTTGACGATGACGGTGACGTCGATGTTGACGATGTCGCCGTCCTTGAGCGCCTTGGCGCCGGGAATGCCGTGACACACGACATGGTTCACCGACGTGCAGACCGTATGACGATAGCCCTTGTAGAACAGGCAGGCCGGCAGGCCGCCGCGCTCGAGCACAAATTCGCGGGCAAGATCGTCAAGTGTCGAGGTCAGGACGCCAGGCACAACGTGCGGCGTCAGCATGTCGAGACATTCCGCGGCAAGCCGTCCGGCTTTCCGCATGCCCTCGAACGCTTCCATGCCATGCAGCTTTATCTGCCCAGTATGGCGCGTCGGCGCTTCTGCAGCATCGATAAAAGCGGTCATCTCGTCATGTCCCGGATCGTCAAACCGACGGCGGCTAATTTCTTATTCTAGCACATGCCGTCAATGCCGCTAACCGGCATTTGCCTAGTTCATCTTGGCCCGGCGCCGGGGCGGATCAGGCGCAAATGGCTTCGGAATCGGCATGGCAGGCACGCCCTCTTCCTGAAGTTCCTGGGCGACGTCGGGCGTAACCTCGCCCCAGACAGGACGGTGTTCGACCTCCCCGTAGTACATGGAGCGCGCTTCTTCCGCGAACCTGTCGCCGACATAATCGTGCGTTTCTGCGATCTTGCGGCGGATCTCGCCGGCCATCTTCGCCGCCATGGCTTCTTCGGATTTCCCTCGTCCGGACTTCGATCCGGAATCGCGGATAGCGGGCGCCATGATCTGTTTGCGGACTTCGTGGCTTCCGCACACCGGACACTCGACCAGCTTTTTCCTGCGCTGCGTGTCATAGGCGGCGGAGTTCGAGAACCAGGCCTCGAACTCATGCTCTCCCACACAGGCGAGAGAATAGCGGATCAACTCGGTCGTCCTTTCACGTCTGGCGTCCTTTCAAGTCTGGCGCCCTTTCGCGCCTCAGGCAGCTGCGGCTTCGGCGAGCAGCGGATCGAGCTTGCCTGCATGATCGAGATCGAAGATGTCGTCCGATCCGCCGACATGGCGGCCGTTGATGAAGACCTGCGGAAAGGTATAGCCGCCATGGCTGCGCTGGATCATCTCGCGGCGTTTTTCCGGATCGTCGCCCGCGCGGTATTCGGTGAACTGGGCGCCCTTGGATGCAAGCAGAGCCTTGGCCCGCGAGCAGTAGCCGCAATAGTCCGTGGTGTAGATTTCAACCCGCGCCGCCAACGCAAACTCCCAAGTGCAAACCCGTGTGGCCGTTGTCGGGACGATCCTGAAAGAGAGTGTCTGAACAACTGCCAAATTACAGAGCGTGGATACTCTGGAATCGTTCCAAAACTATATGGGAACCGTCCGTGGCCCTGCAACTCGCGCCAAAGTGAGCACATCGACGCACTGGGCCCCTGCCCGTTTTAGCGCCCTCGAACAGGCCTCCGCGGTGGCGCCGGTGGTCAAAACATCATCGACCAGCAAGATTTTCTTATCCCTGATCAGCGCCTCCCGGCCTTTGCGGACGCGGAAGGCGCCCTGGACGTTGCGGCGGCGTCCCTCTGCGGAAAGCCCGCCCTGGATCGGCGTGGCGCGTACACGTTTCAGGGCGTCGACGCAGAGCGCGGCGCCGCTTTTTCGCGACAGCGATGCCGCCAGCCAGACCGACTGGTTGAAGCCGCGGCGGACCAGCCGGAAATAGTGGAGCGGAACCGGCACGATGATCTCGGCCTCCGGCAGCAGCCCGGCGCCGGCGGTGGCCATCCAGCTTGCCAGGAGGTCGAGGCTGTCGCGGCGTCCCTGGTATTTGAGGGCCAGCACGAGGTCGCGGGAGACGTCGCCATAGGCCAGCGCTGCGCGTGCGCGGTCGTAGACAGGACGGTGGGCGAGGCAGGCGGCGCAGAGCTGGCCCTCCTCGACCGCAAGCTCGAGCGGCGTTCCGCAGCAGGCGCACAGCGGATCGGAGAGGAAATGCAGCTTGCTCCAGTGTTCTGGTTCGAGCGCGCCGGGACCGGCGACCTCGCGGCCGGTGATGAGGGAGCGCTGGGGCCAGATGACGCCGGCCAGCGCATCGAGGCGCGATCGCGCCCGGCGCGGCTTATGTGCGGCGTCCGAAGCCGCTACATAGTCGGATGATGCCTTCCCCACTCCCACCCCCCGGCGCATCCGGCCTGCCTGATCCCCGGCCTGGCCCGCTGTCTGATCCGCTGTCTGGCCCGATCCGCATCTTCGACCGGCGCCTCCATGCCCTGAGACGGACAAGGGCGTCGGCGCGGTTCGCGGACCATTCTTTCCTGAAACGGGCGGCGGCGGAAGACATCGCCCTGCGCCTGTCGGCGATAAACCGCCGGTTCGACCGGGTGCTCGACCTGGGCGCGCAAGGCGGGGTGCTGGAAGAGGCGCTGCGCAAGGACCCCGCCGTCGCCGACCGTATCGGGGATGTGGTTTCGACGGACCTGTCGCCTGGCTTTGCCAAACCGCCGCTTGGCGTTGTCGCCGACGAGGAGGCGCTGCCGTTCGCGGATTCCTCGTTCGATCTTGTCGTCTCGGCGCTGACGCTGCACTGGGTGAACGACCTGCCCGGCGCGCTGGTGCAGATCCGGCGGATCCTGAAGCCGGACGGGCTGTTCATCGGAATCGCGCTGGGCGGGCGCACGCTGAGCGAGCTTCGCCAGTCGCTGCTGGCGGGCGAAGAGCAGGTCCGCGGCGGCGCGGCCAACCGTGTTTCACCGTTCATGGACGTGATCGACGCAGCCGGTCTTCTGCAGCGCGCCGGCTTCGCCATGCCAGTCGCCGACAATGATGCGCGGACGGTTCGCTACGCGAACCCGCTGCGGCTTCTGTCGGATCTGCGCGGCATGGGCGAGACCGCGGCGCTGGCAAGCAAGGCGCCGGCGCTCACGCGGGACATCCTGATCCGGTCGATGGACATCTATCGGCAGCGCTTTTCCGACCCGGACGGCCGGATACGCGCCACGTTTGAATTCGTGACCTTGTCGGGTTGGGCGCCGTCGGCGGATCAGCCGAGGCCCAAGCGTCCCGGAAGCGCCCAGGCGCGGCTCGCCGATGCTCTGGGCGTCAAGGAACGGCCAGCTGGAGAAAAAGCAGGCAGATAGATTACGGCGTCGGCGCGGGCGCAGGCGACGGTCCGCCTGCCTGCCAGACGCCGTCGCTGACGCGATCGAACGAGTCGTTCGTCGCGCCGCCGAGGGCTGTGGCACCGCCGACAATGGCAGTGGCCAGCAGCGCGGCGATCAGGCCGTATTCGATCACGGTCGCGCCGGAGCGGTCGCAAACGAAGCGAAGGAGAGTGCGATGGAGTTTCATGCCCGTCCCGCCTTTGTCCAATCAATAAAACTTTCGAACACCGGCAGGTCAGCTTCGGGCGCCGGATAGCGCCTGATTTCGTCCGCCGACACCCATGCGAGCTGTTGGCCTTCATGGGGTTCGAGCTCCCCCTCCCAGCGCCGCGCCATGAAGACGGGCATCAGGAGATGGAAAGTTTCGTAGGCGTGCGAGGCGAAAGCGAATGCTTCAAGGTCGCGTTCCGCAACGTGGAGACCAAGCTCCTCGCGCAGTTCGCGGACCAGCGCGCCCTCAGGGCTTTCGCCGGCTTCGACCTTGCCGCCTGGGAATTCCCAGAGACCCGCCATCGGTTTTCCGACGGGCCTCTGCGCAAGCAGCAGACGCCCATCGCTCCGCACCAGCGCAGCCGCGGCGACAATCACCAACGGTCTTGCGCCTGATGGTTTTGTCATGTTGAGGAGAACAGGCAGTGCATGGCGGCGCTCAACTTCTGTAGGCGCCATTAATCCGCACATAACCATCGGTGAGGTCGCACGTCCAAACACGCGCCTTTCCATGGCCGACGCCGACATCGACACGGATGTCGATTTTCGGGCCCTTTACCGCCTGCGTGGCCAGTTCTTCGGAATAATCCGGCGAGCGCATGCCATCGCGGGCGACGAGATGTGCGCCGAAATGGATTTCCATGCGGTCGCGCTCCACCGGCTCGCCCGCCTTGCCCACGGCCATGACCACGCGGCCCCAGTTTGCGTCACCGGCGGCTAACGCGGTTTTTACCAGCGGAGAGTTGGCGATCGATGCGCCAATCGCCTTGGCTGACTTGTCGCTCGCGGCCCCAGTGACTTCGATCTCGATCAGCTTGGTCGCGCCTTCTCCGTCGCGAACGATCTGCAGCGCCAGGTCTTCAAGTACGCGATGAAGCGCCTCGCAGAAGCTCTTGAGCCGCGGATCGTCCGGATTGTCCATCGGCTCGCCCCCGGCCGCGCCGGTTGCGAACAGCATCAGCGTGTCGGACGTCGAGGTGTCGCCGTCCACCGTGATGCAGTTGTAGGTCAGGTCGCAGTACTTCGCGATCAGCGCCTGCGCGCACCGCGGCGTCAGCGCTGCATCGGTGAAGACGTAGTTGAGCGTGGTCGCCATGTTCGGCATGATCATGCCGGAGCCCTTGGCGATGCCGACGATCGCGACGTTCCGGCGATTGAGATCGGCGACTTCGCCGGACGCCTTCGCGAACGTGTCAGTTGTGCGGATGGCGTTGGCTGCTTTCTCCCAGTTCGGCTCGCCGAGCTTCGGCCAGACCTTGGTGACGCCGCCAGCGACGATCGAAGGATCGAGCGGCTCTCCAATGACGCCGGTGGCCGAGACAAAGACTTCGTGTTGCGAGCATTTCGCCTGGGCGACGGCCGCTGCAATCGTCGCGCGGTTCTTGGCGATGCCGGCGGCGCCGGTAAAGGCGTTGGAATTGCCGGTGTTGACGACGAGCACGCGCGCCTGACCGCCCCCGGCCTTCAGCGCCGCCCTGCCCCAGTCAACGTCGTCCGAGCGCGTGGCGGAGGTGGTGAAGACGCCGCCCGCCGAAGCGCCGTTCGGAAAATGGAAGACGGCCAGATCGTCCCGCGCACCGCCCTTGTACAAACCAAGCGAACTGGTCGCGAGCTCGACACCAGCAACCTTCGGGAGCACGGGAAACCGCTCA
>DATBNA010000570.1:0-3017 GCA_036554545.1 Hyphomonadaceae bacterium | reverse complement strand
TGTCCCAAGGCGGGCATAGAGATTGTCGACGCCTTCGAAATGATAGCGCTTGGTCCGGAATCCCAGAGATTCCAAGGTCTCGGCCAGCACGTCCTGAGCGCCGTCGTGGCAGGGATTCACCGTGGGCTGGCGGATCAGCGCCTGCGACAGCGCTACTGGGTCATCGATCTGCTGGGTCGGTTTCATGGGCGGGGTTTAGCGCGTGCCAGACGCTCAGGGAAGGAAGCGAAACGCAGGCGCTTGCGGTGTGCCGTGTGGGGCCGGTATGAGATTGGCCGATAGGGCTGGAGCCATGGGAAGGTGGAAGCCCGATGGGACGTGACAGATTCACCCGTGACGCTTTCAGCCGGCGCTCTGCGCCGGCCGCGGGCCTGCACGCGCCGGTCAAGGATCATTTCCGGGAAAAGGCGCAGCGGCTCGCCGCGCGCAAGGGCGTGAACCAGGGGCGCGATGCGTTCGCGCCGGTTCTCCACGCGGCAAGGAAGGACGCCGCCCGCGCCCCTTTCGAAACGCCGCCCGCGGTGAACGAGCCGCCCGTCAGTCCCGCGCCGCCGCGCAAGTTCCGGATGCTCGCCAACGGCGCTTCGCTGCAAGTCGTGGCGTCGCAGCCGAAGGTCGTGGAATCCGAAACGCTTAAGCGTGATGTAAAGCAGATCGAACGTCGCGCGGCCAAATCATCCACGTTCGTGCTGGTGTCCTCCTCGACCGCTATTGAGCCCGCGCCAGCCGGTGCTGTGGCTGGCGGGGGCGGACAGGGCGAGCTGGCCATCCCGACGCTGTCCTCCGCCAAATTCCACCCCAAGCGGAAGACTGGTGGAGGAGGCGGTGGCGCAGGAAGCGGAGGCACAGGAAGCGGAGGTGCAACTCCGCGAAACGAACGTATCTTCAATCAGGACGACCTTGCGGGCGTGCTGATCGTGCTTTCGGTCCTGCTGCTGCTGGGACTCTATTTCTTCCGCGCAAATGGCGGCGCCGTAGACGATGCAGCGGATGATGACGTGCTGAACGTCCAGTCTGCCTCGACCGCGCCGGCTGCGCCGCCCCAGCCACTGCCCGATCCGTTCGGAAACCAGGCTGTCGATCTGACGCCAAAGTCGCCGCCACCGCCAGAAACAGCCGAAATGGCAGCCGCGCCTGCGCCGCCGCCAGCGTCCGCAGCGGCTCCGGCGGCGGCGGCGCTAGAGGTACGCGCCCATGCATATTTCTGCACCGACAAAAGTGAGCTGACGCCTGCGTCCGCCGAAGCGCTGGAAAGGGAAATCGCAGCTTGGGGCGATCGGATGGCCGGCAAGGATCTCGTTGTCGCGGGCTACGCCGATACGCGCGGCGTGGCAGTCTACAACACCTGGCTGGGCGGGGAGCGGGCGAAGGCGGTGGTGAACTATCTGACCGCCAAGGGCTTCAAGGCGACGGCGATGGCGGTGGGGGAATTGCCGGACCTGACGGACAACGAGAATTGCGCCAACCAGCGGCGGGTGGATGTGCGCCTTGCGGACGCCGCCCAGGAGGCGCCGAGCCGGTCGTGCGCACCGCCGCCGGAACTGGCAGCGTTGGCGTGCCTCGCGGAGCCGCCCAAAAAACCGCCCGCTAGTTCGGCGCCGGCGACGGAAGCGGAGACACCGGCGCCGGGGCAGTAGGTCCGGCCGCCTCGCGCGCGAGCCTTTCCTCGAGACCTCTCGCCCATTTTTCGGCCGGAAGGCGATATCCGGATCGTGGGAGCGGCCGCCTTGCGGGGGAACGGTTCTATTCAGCTGCGACAGCTGTGGGTGTTGGCTGAGCCTTCACATACTTTGCGCTGAGGCCGGGCTGTCCGACCTGTTCGGGATGCGCTGCAAGCCAGGCGCGCTTCAAATCCTCGGAGCGCGTGTGGTTTCCATCGGGCGACCAGCCCGGCGGATTTGCGAAACGGCCGATCCAGCGCAGCGGACGCAAGCCGTCGCTGGCGCAGTCGCGAAGCAGCGCGAAGAGCTCGTGATAGGCGACGATCAGCGGATTGTATTTTCCGAGCGGCTTGACGATGCCGTACACCGGCTTGTCGTCGTCGCGCTCGGCAACAAAGGTGCCGAACATCCGGTCCCAGATGATGAAGACGCCGGCGAAGTTGGCGTCGAGATAGCGCGGGTTGGTGGCGTGGTGAACACGATGATGGCTTGGCGTGTTCATCACCGCCTCGAACCATTTCGGCAGGCGGCCGATGGTCTCGGTGTGGATCCAGTACTGGTAGACGAGATTCACGCCGGCGGCGAAGCCGATGAAGGCGGGATGGAAGCCGAGCAGCACCAGCGGCGCCGAGACGATGACAAGGCCGGTGAGCGGACCGAACCATGGCTGACGCAGTGCCGTGGTGAGATTGTAGTGCGTCGAGGAATGGTGGGTGATGTGTTCCGACCAGAACCAGCGCACGCGATGGGCGATGCGGTGCTTCCAGTAATAGATGAGGTCGTAGCCGAGAAAGACGAGGATGAAGCTCCACCAAGTCACCGGAATGTCGAAGGCGCGCCACGGCCAGAACAGCATCAGGAGCCACAGGCCGACAAATGCGAAGATCGTGTCGACGACGACAGAGCCGAGCCCCATGACGAGCGAGACGATGGCGTCCTTCGTCTCGTAGCGGCCACGCGCGCGGCCGGTTTTCACCGCCCACCATTCAAGCGCGACGGTGAGGATGAAGAACGGGATGGCGAGGACTGTGGGCTTCGCGAATTCCATGGCCGGAGAATGCGCACAGGACGGTAGAAGCCGGAAGGGCGGCCAGTTGACCCGGGTGGCGCGCGGCGGGAAGGTCGTTCCAAACCGGCGCGGGATGACGCCGGGTCAGGGAGAGATTCATGCGCAAGTGGGCAGCGGCCGTCCTGGCGGCGACATCCATCATGGCAGTGGGCGCCGCGGCCGTGGCGCAGTCGGCGCAGAGTGCGGGACAGACAGCGTCGCCGGCTGTAGTGCGTCCGCCGATCAAGGTAGCCGCCGGCGCAACCGAAGTGATTGCCCCGATGCGCGATGGCGTGAAGCTGGCGGGC
>DATBNA010000565.1:0-9251 GCA_036554545.1 Hyphomonadaceae bacterium | reverse complement strand
AATGCTATTCGCTGACGGTCTTGCGCGAGACGGTTCCCGCCTCGACGGCGGCTTCGGAGAAGCGCAGGTCGTCCCAGCCTTTCTGCGAATAGAGCTTCGTCTGGTCGGAGTAGTGGGGCGAGTTCGGGTTCACCGATTCCGAGTAGGTCAGGATGCCCTGGCTCTTTGGTCCTTCGGGCGTGAACTCGACGGTCATGATCCAGCTGGAGCCGTGGCGGATGCTGGTCCAGCCGAGCTCGGGTTCGAGGTTCTCGACCGTGATGACGTTGAAGACGCCCTCGGGCCCCGCGCCGCCGTGGATGGGGATACGCTCGCCATTGCGGGTCTCGCGCTGGACATCGCCCAGCCTTGCATCGAGCGGGATCTTCAGCGCGTTGAGCTTGTCGACGGCTTTTTCCAGCGCGGCAAGTACAGCAGGGTTGGATGTATCGAGGGTGTTCGGCGTTGTTACGGGGTTCTTCGGGTCAAACGGGACCTTGAACTGGAGACCTTTCTCTTCTGCGAAGAGATGGAAGAGGTGCGCGTCGCGGCTATCGAGGTCGACCTTGAGGTCCCAGTTTTCGAGCGCCGTGCATGCAGGCGCCAGCTTCGCACTCTTCTTCGCCTTGCAGGCCTTCACGAGATCATCGCGCACCATTTCCGCGCCGAGATGGCGGTTCTGGTAGAGAGCGCCCTGCAGGCTTGCGAGGTCGAACTTCGGCGCGCCGAGCCCGTCCTTGCCCGCGACGCGCTTCTCGATGATGTCGAGGCCGTGCTGCGTGCGAATGGAGCGGGCGGTTGCTTCATCGCCGAAGACGGGGCTGAAGCCAGCCAGAGGCTGCTTCGGATTGGTCAGCCAGTGGCTGTCATTGCTCTGGCTGACATAATCGGTGCGGAAGAGGTGCGGCGTCTTCGATGAGCCGAACACGCCCGGGGCGGTTGAGTCAGCGTCCGTCGCCCAGTCGCACTCGGCCTTCGATCCGTCGAGCACGGGCACGCGTGTCTCGGTCCACTGTTTCTTTGCAAGCTCTGAAGTGGCGCACCTGTCGCCCAGCTCCTTCGACACGTTGGGCATCATGCCCATGTCGCCGAAGAACGCCTGTCCGCCGGCATCCACTGCGGTCGTGTTGAAGCCGGTGGCCTGATACTTCCCGAGCGCCATGTAGAGGTCCTGCGCGCTCTTCGCTTGCCAGATCGCGAGATACTGGTCGGGCGCGCGGATGCCCTGTGGAATGATGCGCAGCGCATAGGCATGCGTCTTGGTCCACGGGAAGGTGGCGGTCTCCAGCACGGGACCGAAGCGCGTCGCATAGAAGGAACGCGTCACCGGCGCTTCGTCTTTCACCTCGACCGTGACGTCTGTCTTCGTCATCGGAGTCGAGACGTTGTTGTAGAGGTATTTTGTCGGGTCGGCGGGGTCGAGCGAGAGTTCATAGACGCCATAGCGCCGCGCGGTCGAAACGGTGTGCGTCCAGGCGATGTGTTCGGTGTGGCCGATGCCGATCGTCACGTTGGTGACCAGGCCGGCGCCGACGACGTTGAGCTTTCCCGGAATGGTGTAGTGGGTGCGGTAGAAGCGGTTCTGGCCGTCCCACGGATAGTGCGGGTTGCCGAGCAGCATGCCGCGGCCGGATCTGGTGACTTCCTTTCCGAGCCCATAGGCGTTGGAGCCGAGCTGCGTTGTCTCGATCAGCGGATCGTCGTCGGCAGCGGCCCGCTGCACGCCGGGCGGGGCGGCTCTGGCGACGCCGGTCATCTGGGTGACGACCTGGCCTGCCAGGATATGCCGCCAGTAGTCTGTCTCGCTGATTTCGCGCACCCATGGCGCGCCCTTGCAGCGCGGGTCGGTGATGTTGGCCGCGCCGGTGTCGCGGACATAGCGCGAGATGCCGGCGGCGAACCCGCGCGACAGGTCGCGCGCATCCTTGCTCGGCGTGTCCGGCGATCCCGCCGGGCCATTCATCAGCTTCTCCAGTTCGCCGCTGGCTATCAGCCTCTTGTGATAGAGATCGCTGTCGAGGTTGGCGTCGTTCTCGCCGCGGCCGAAATACTTCGCGCGCTCGCCGGCGACCGTGACGAAGCGGTCGAGGATTTCGCATATGTTGTCTTCGGCAGCCGCGTAACCGGCGCCATAGCCGAGGCCAGCGTAGTCATTCGCCTTGATATGCGGCACGCCGTAGGCAGTGCGGCGGATTTCTGCAGCGAATTTCGAAGCAGGCGCCGCAGGAGCAGAAGTTGCAGCCGCATCGGGCGCCGGCGCGCTGTTGCAGGCTGATACCAGCGCAAGAACGGAAACTGCTGCGGCGAGCCGGACGATCATGGAAGGCCTCCCGAAATTTCTCTTTTCGGGATGGGGCGCCGACCGGCTGCGGCAGTCAAGCGTGCCGCAGGGGGACGCCCCCAGTCTGCGCCTGACGGGTTCGTGAGCGGTCTGCGCGGCGGCGCTGAGGGAATTGCCTGATCGTGCGCCATGGGCGCGGCGGGCAGTCAGGACAGCTCCAAAACCTTGTCCAGACTGGAGTTCCGCATGCCCGCCAAGCCGAAGAAGCCCAACATCCTGGTCATCTGGGGAGATGACATCGGGATCAGCAATCTCAGCTGCTACTCGCACGGCCTGATGGGCTACCAGACACCCAATATCGACCGCATCGCCCGTGAAGGCATGATGTTCACCGACAGTTATGGCGAACAGTCCTGCACGGCCGGCCGCTCGTCCTTCATCACCGGCCAGAGCGTGCTGCGCACCGGGCTGTCCAAGGTCGGCATCCCCGCATCGCCGATCGGCATGAACGACAAGATCGTCACCATCGCCGCATTGCTGAAGGAGCAGGGCTACACAACCGGCCAGTTCGGCAAGAACCACCTCGGCGATCTCAACCACATGCTGCCGACCAATCACGGCTTCGACGAATTCTTCGGCAACCTCTACCACCTCAACGCCGAGGAAGAACCGGAGATGTACGACTATCCGCCGGAGAAGGACTTCCCGAACTTCCGCAAGCAGTTCGGGCCGCGCGGCGTGATCCATTCATGGGCGACGGACCAGGACGACGCCACCGTCGAGCCGCGCTGGGGCAAGGTCGGCAGGCAGAAGATCACCGACACGGGCCCGCTGACGAAGGACCGGATGGAAAGCTGCGACGACGAGTTCGTGCTGGCGGCCAAGAACTTCGTCCAGAAGGCCAATGCCGACGGCAAGCCATGGTTCGTGTGGCTCAACACGACGCACATGCACCTCATCACGCACACGAAGAAGAAGAGCTTGGGCCAGGCCGGGCGCTGGCAGTCGCCTTACCACGACACCATGATCGATCACGACAGGAATGTCGGCGACATGCTCAACCTGCTCGATGAGATGGGCATTGCGGACGAAACCTTCGTCATGTACTCGACCGACAACGGTCCGCACCGCAATACCTGGCCGGATGGCGGCATGACGCCGTTCCGTTCAGAGAAGAATACCAACTGGGAAGGCGCCTTCCGGATTCCCTTGATCGTGCGGTGGCCGGGCCACATCAAGGCGGGCGCGGTTTCCAACGAGATCGTGCAGCACCATGACTGGCTGCCGACCTTCCTCGCCATGGCCGGCGAGACCGAAATCGTCGAGAAGGTGAAGAAGGGCTACAAGGCCATCGGCCGCACCTACAAGAACCACATCGACGGCGTGAACCTGCTTCCCTACCTGACCGGCAAGGAGAAGAAGTGCCCGCGCAACCTGTTCGTCTACATCAGCGACGACGGCGACATTCTCGCTGTGCGCTACGACAACTGGAAAATGGTGTTCATGGAGCAGCGCTGCAAAGGCACCATGCAGGTCTGGGGCGAGCCCTTCACGCGGTTGCGCATGCCCAAGCTCTACAACCTGCGCACGGATCCGTACGAGTTCGCGGACATCACGTCGAACAGCTACTATGACTGGTTCATCCACCGCGCCTACATGATCTACGCAGCGCAGACGGTTGCCTCGAAGTTCGCCGAGACGTTCAAGGACTTCCCGCCGATTCAGCATCCGGGCAGCTTCACCATCGACGACGCCATCAAGATGATGTCGGAAGCGACGACGGCTGGCGCCTCCTGAGTCCGGCGGCCGTCGCGCAGTCTTCACCGAGCCTTGATTGCATCCCGCGACGTATTCCGTTGCGTCAAACTGTCGTTTCGGCGTCGCGCCGATTGATTCCGCGCGGCTGCTGCGTAACGCTGACGTCAGGGAGGAGCGAGTCATGAGAAAGATGAAGACCGCGCTGCTGGCGTCTGTGGTCCTGGCTGTCGCCGCACCGGGGGCCTTTGCTCAGGCTGCGCCTGGATACCAGAAGCCGAAGACAAGCTGGGGCGCGCCCGACCTGCAGGGCTTCTGGAGCAACACCTCGCTCACGACGATGCAGCGGCCCGCTGGGGCCGACAAGCTGGTAATGAACGAAGAGGAGGCAGCGACGCTGGCGCGGCGCAACGTCTACTCCGCGGCGCAGCGGGAGGAGGCAGGCGCATCGAAGGTCGACGCCAAGTCGTCGGCCGAGCTGCTCTCCGACAAGAACTCCTCGCGCGCCTACAACCGATTCTGGATGGACCCCGGACAGAGCTACGCCAAGGTGAAAGGTGAGTATCGTTCGTCCTGGATCACCAATCCGCCGGACGGCCGCATCCCCTACACAGAAGCCGGCATCCGCGCAAACACACGCGTCAACTCGTTCGATGACTTCGAGATTCGTCCGCTGCCCGAGCGCTGCATCATGAGCTTCACCGGCGGCGCCGGTCCGGTGATGGGCAACGGCATGTACAACAACACCTACCAGATCGTGCAGTCGCCGACATCGGTCATGATCCTCACCGAGATGATCCATGATGTCCGCGTCATCCCGATCGGCGGCAAGCATGGGCCCAACAACATTCCGAAATGGGGCGGGGATTCCGTCGGGTGGTATGAAGGCGACACGCTGGTGGTTGAAACCATCAACTCGCATCCCAAACAGCGCTCCTACATCTCGCCCGCCGGCAAGGTGACGGAACGCTACACGCGCTGGTCGGCTGATGAGATCTTCTACGAGTTCAAGGTCGAGGATCCGACGCTGTACAAGCAGGCATGGGGCGGGGAGATGTCGTTGAAGATCTCCAACGAGCCGCTCTACGAATACGCCTGCCATGAAGGCAACTATGCGCTGCCCGGCATCCTCGCCGGCGCGCGCCAGCTCGAGCGCGAAGGCCGCCCGCATCCGCAGGAAAAGCCGATCTTCGCAGGCGTCGACGTCTCGGACGGCGAGTAGCCGCACATGGTCGTGGCGCGGCAGGTGGAAGCGCCTCTCATTGCCTTAGCGGCAGCTTGAAAAGCTGAACTGGCGTGCTCCAGTCCGCCCTGGAGCATGCGTTCACGTGGGGAAGCAGATGAAACTGATGAACACCGTCGTCGCGAGTCTGGCTCTCGGCCTGCTTGCCGCCTCAGCCTGTGTCACGACGCCTGCGACATCCACCGTAACGCAGATTGCGCCCAATCCACCAAACGTGCTCGACGCTTATGTGGCCCGCCCTGATCCGAGCTTCGCTTGGAGAGTCGAGAAGACCTTTTCCGGGCAAGGCTATCACGGCGCCGTTCTCGAACTCACCTCGCAGACCTGGCTGACCGAGAAGGACACCGACCGTTCTGTCTGGAAGCACTGGTTGACGGTGACGATCCCCGACCAGCTCGTCAGCTCGAAAGCCTTCCTCTACATCGGCAGCGGGTCGAACGGCCGCGCCGCGCCGGCCGGCGCCAACGAGCGCTTCGCCCGCATGGCGACCGACACCGGCTCGGTGATCGCCGAGGTGGGTCAGGTTCCCAATCAGCCCATGCGGCTTGCGGGCAGCACGGACGTCCCGCGTACGGAAGATGACATCATCGCCTACCTCCAGGCGCGCTACGACCCCCAGACAAATCCGGAAGCGCTGGTGCGCCTGCCCATGGTGAAGAGCGGCACGGCGGCGATGACCGCAGTCCAGCAGTATCTCGCCAGCGAAGCCGGCGGGAAGAGGACGATCGACGGCTTCGTCGTGGCAGGCGGCTCGAAGCGCGGCTGGACGACCTGGCTGATCGGCCTGCTGGATGAGCGCGTCGTCGGCATGATCCCGATCGTCATCAACGTGCTCGATGTCGATGGGACAACAAAGCATCACTGGCAGGCGATGGGCTATTTCTCGCCGGCGCTAGGCGACTATGTGAACCACAAGCTGATCCCGTTCGAGATAGGCAAGCCACGCCTCACGGCCGTCAACGCCATCGAGGATCCGCTCAACTACCGCGGGCGGCCGCGCATGAAGATCCCGAAATTCATCATCAACGCCGTGGGTGATGAATACTTTCCGCCTGACAACACCAAGTTCTCCTACCACCTGCTGCCGGCGAAGAAGCAGCTCCGCATGCTGCCGAATTCGAAGCATTCCACGCAGGGCACCGACATCAATGAGGGCATGACCGCGTGGTACGATGCGGTGATCAAGGGCCGAACGATTCCGGAATACAGCTGGACGGTGCGCGAGGATGGCGCGCTGGTGGTGAAGCCTGGGGGCAAGCCTTCGCAGGTCCTGCTGTGGCAGGGAAACAATCCGAAGGAGCGCGATTTCCGCGTCGACGTCATCGGCGACAAGGCCTTCACCTCGACGCCGCTGACGGCGCAGGCCAACGGCACGTATGTTGGAAAGGTGGAGACGCCCGCCGCCGGCTTCACCGCGTACTTCGTCGAGATGAGCTATCCGAGCGGGACAAAGTATCCGTTCAAGTTCACGACGGAAGTATATGTGACGCCCGATGTGCTTCCCTATCGCTGGGAAGACGCAAGGCCGATCACGGCCCCCGACGAAAAATAGCTCGTCGGCAAAAACGCACCAACGCTTTGTTGGGTTCCGCGCAGGACTCGGCGCGCGGGCGGCGGAGTTCGCTTGTATACTGTACGAAAATCCATTCGCAGCGGCAGAGAGCGCCACAGGACATGATTGCGGGAACTCGCCGCGGGACGGGACGTTACGCGCCATCAGGGCGCTCTTCGCCCGCGGGGAAGCCAGCAGTCGACGATGTCGAGCGAAAGCATAGAAGAGATCGGCCACGGCGCCGTGAGGCTGCCTGTTGAAACGTCTAATGGCGGCGCCCATCCAGCGGTGTGTCCGGTCATTGGTCTGGGCGCTTCAGCCGGCGGGCTCGAAGCATTCCAGTCTTTCCTGACAGCCGTATCGCCCGATGCGGGTCTGGCCTATGTGCTGGTACAACATCTCGATCCGAACCATGAGAGCATGCTGGCCGAACTGCTGAGTCGGCGGACGGCGTTGCCGGTCCGCCAGATCACCGACGGCATGACGATCGAGCCGAACAATGTATATCTCATCCCGCCGAACGCCAGCCTGATCATTGACAGGGCGCGGTTGCGCCTCACCGATTTCACCGAACCTCGCGGCTTCCGCAGGCCAATCGACGTGTTCTTCCGCAGCCTTGCCGTCGATCAGGGGGCCAACGCTGCGTGCATCGTCCTTTCGGGTACAGGCGCCGACGGCAGCGACGGCCTCCGCGCCATCAAGGAGGCTGGCGGTCTCGCCATCGTGCAGAACCCCGAGTCGGCCAAGTACGACGGCATGCCGAAGAATGCATCCGCCACGGGCCTCGTCGATAAGGTCCTCGACGTCGCCGAGATGCCAGCTGCGCTGCAGGACTACTTTGAGCGCGCACAGAGCGGCGTGCTCAGCCTGCCAGACGTCAACGACTTCGTGCTGGCGGTCTGCATCGAGCTTCGCCGCCGGCTGGGTCATGATTTCAGCCAGTACAAGCGCTCCACCATGCTTCGACGCATCCAGCGGCGCATGCAGGTGGTCGGCGCGGTGACGAGCGAGGACTATCTCAAGCGCCTGCAGGAGCATGACCTGGAAGCGGACCTCCTGTTTCGCGATCTCCTGATCAACGTCACCTGCTTCTTCCGTGACAGCGAAGCGTTCGACTACATCCGGCGAGAAGTCATTCCTGCAATCCTGGCGGAGAAGGGCGCGCACGATACTGTGCGCATCTGGGCAGCCGGCTGTTCCAGCGGTGAAGAAGCCTATTCCCTCGCCATCCTGATGGCCGAAGCGCTCAGCATGCAGCGCGTGCAGCCGACGGTGCAGATCTTTGCGACCGACATCGACGAACCGATGCTGCAAAGGGCGCGCGCCGCGCGCTATCCGCATGCGACCGTGAAGGACGTGCCGATCGAGCTGCTCGACCGCTACTTCTATGCGGAGGGCGAAGAGTATGTGCTGTCGCAGTCGATACGCGACACCGTGCGCGTGTCGAACCACAACCTTCTCAAGGATCCGCCCTTCTCGCGGGTCGACATGCTCATCTGCCGGAACCTGCTCATCTATCTCAACAGCGCGCTGCAGCAGCGCCTCATGCCGGTCTTCCACTACGCATTGCGTCCGCAGGGCTGGCTCTTCCTGGGTTCGGCGGAGAACATCGGCGGCCGCAACGACCTATTCGAGACGGTCGAGTCCGCTTCGCGCGTCTACCGCCGCAAGGGCCTGCACCGGCTGTCAGTACCGATGCCGCTTTCTCTCGACGCCGTAGGCGGCATAGAGGTGGATCACGACCGTGCACGAAGGACGGTTCGGGGTGAAGGCCTCGATCCTGTCTCCCGCCGGATCATGGACCGCTACGCGCCGGTCCATGTCATCATCAACCTCGACAACCAGGTTGTCCGCGCCTCCAGCCGCACAGGCAAGTATCTGGAGCTGGCGACCGGCGCGCCTTCCAACAACATCACCGATCTCGCCAAGCGCGGCCTGCGCCCCGCGCTGCGCTCGCTGCTGGATGCGGTTCGCAAGACCGGCCGCCGCGCGATGAAGCGCGATGTGCCGATTGAAGGCGAAGGCGACCAGATCTCCCTGGTGGATCTCACCGCCGATCCGATGAACGATGATGAAATCCTCATCGTGTTCCAGGACAGTGGCGAACTACGCCGCGAAACCGACGGCGCCGACGACATCGATATCGGCGGCTTTGCCGAGGAGGAGCGGTCGCGCCAGCTCGAGGACGAGCTGGATCAGACCCGGCATCGCCTCCGTACGACGGTCGAGGAGCTCGAGACATCGAACGAGGAGCTGAAGAGCTCCAACGAAGAAATGATGTCGATGAACGAGGAACTCCAGTCGACCAACGAGGAGCTCGCGACCGTCAACGAGGAACTCAACAACAAGGTCGACCAGCTTGCCCGTGCCAACAGCGACCTCGAGAACTTCATCGAGAGTACGCAGGTCCCCACGATCTTCCTGGACCACAAGCTGCAGAT
>DATBNA010000542.1:0-3558 GCA_036554545.1 Hyphomonadaceae bacterium | reverse complement strand
CCATGGCGCCCGCTGGCCGGCTGAACAAGCGTGGCGATCAACCAAACTGAAGGAGGGTGAGGCCGCCGGCCATGACGATGGCGGCGAATGTCCGGCGCGCGCCAAAACCCTCACGCAGGAACCACCAGCCCATGATGGCGGCGAAGACCACCGCCGTCTCCCGCATCGCCGACATGTACGCGACCGGCGCAACCGAGAAACCGTACAGCGCCATCGAGAACGAGATGGTCGAACACACGCCTGCCGCGACGCCGGGCAGCAGCGCGCGCCGTGCCGAGGCGGCGAACGCCTTCGATCCGCGCGTCGCCAGCATGATGGTAGAGATGCCCATCCAGTCGAGCACGAACAGCCAGACGATGAAGCTCCACTGCGTCGGGCCGGACCGCACGCCCTGCGCGTCGATCACGTTGTAGATCGCAACGCCTGCCCCGGTGGCGACGGCCCAGAGCAGGGCGGAATTGCGAACGCGCCGCGATCCGCCGAAGTTCTTTTCGGGGAGGGCGAACATCGCCGTCGCAAGGCTGGCTACGACGAGCCCGGCAATTGCGAGCGGCGACAGGTGCTCTCCCAGCACGACAGCCGCTGCGATGGCGGTCAGCATCGGCGCGGAGCCGCGCATCACCGGAAACACGAGCGAGAGATCGCCGCGCGACAGGGCCCGCACGAGCGCCGTCTGGTAGAGCCAGTGCGCTGGCAGGGAGAAGGCGAGGATGATCCAGGTCTTGGGGCTGGGCAACGGCGTGAAGAACACCGCCGGCAACATCAGTATAGACCCGGTGAGCGTCATCACCGTGCGCCCGCCGAGAATGTCCTTCGCCGCCTTCACCAGCGTATTGGCGCCAGCCAGCGTGACGGCGGACCCGAGTCCAAGCGCGAAGGCGAAGAGGGTCGGGTCCAAGATCGCGCTTTCTAGTTCGGGCTGTCCAGTCCGACGAGCGCGCGCGCGAATGTGTCGGCGCTGAAGGGCTGGAGGTCTTCCGCCTTCTCGCCGACGCCGACGAAATGGATCGGCACGTCGTACTGTTCCGCGATCGCCACAAGCACGCCGCCCTTGGCCGTGCCATCCAGCTTGGTCATCACCACGCCCGTGACGCCCGCCGTATGGCGGAACGCTTCCACCTGCGACAGCGCATTCTGGCCCACCGTCGCATCGAGCACGAGGATCACATCATGCGGCGCGGTCGCGTCGACCTTGCGGATGGCGCGGACGATTTTCGCAAGCTCGTCCATCAGCTGCGTCTTGTTCTGCAGCCGTCCCGCCGTGTCGATCAGCACCAGGTCGCGGTTTTCGCGTCGCGCGAGCTCGACCGCCTCGAACGCCAGCCCCGCCGCATCCGCGCCCGCCGGCTTTGAGACAAACCGCGCATTGGCGCGCTCGGCCCACACCTTGAGTTGCTCCACCGCCGCCGCGCGGAAAGTATCGCCGGCAGCCAGCACGATGTCAGCGCCCTGGGCCGACAGCTTTGAGGCGATCTTGCCGATCGTGGTCGTCTTGCCCGAGCCGTTGACGCCAACGAACAGCACGACGCGCGGCCGCGGTCCTTGCGCGAAATCGACGACTTTTTCTCGCGGCTTCAGGATCGCGGCGATCTCGGACGCGAGGGCTGCCTTTATTTCGTCGCCCGTAACCTCGCGGTCGAACTTGTCTTTCGAGAACGCCTTGGCGATCCGGCTTGCAACCTTCGTCCCCATGTCCGACGTGATCAGCAGCTCTTCGAGTTCATCGAGCGACTCGCGGTCGATCTTGCGCTTCGCCAGCCCGGCCAACCCCTCCGCCAGCCGCGAGGAAGAGCGCTTCAGGCCTTCATTGAGCTTGTGCAGGACCGAGGCTTCACGCGCCGCCGCCTCCGCCGCGCGCTCGGCGGCAATACGTTCGGCGGCCTTGCGGATGCCGATGGGGTCATCGCCCAGATCTGCCTCTTTCGGGATCGGCGCACTGCCGAAAATCTGCTGGTCGAGGCTGACGCGCGGGCTTGCCTGTTCACCCGCGCTGACGCGCGGGCCGGCCGGCGTCTCGCCAGGTTTCAGCGGCTCAACAGGCGTCTCGCCGGTCCGCGAGTCCGGCGCGCTCTTCTTGCCCCACCAGAGGATCATGGGGCCAGACCCACAACCGGATGGCCGATCAGTTCACTGGCGTTGCGCGACACGAGTTCGAAGAGATGGGGGCGTCCCGCTTCCGGCGCGCCACCCTCGATGCGGATGGGCGAGAAGTCCGGCAGCCGCGCCCGCCCGCCTTTTTCCACCAGCGCCAGCTTCCTGGCGCCGACATGCAGGTCGAGACGAAGCGCCAGCCGCTCTGCGCCTTTCTCACGCAACCGCGCCGCCCGCGCCTTGATCACATCGCGCACAACCTGCGGCATGCGCGCGGCCGGCGTGCCGGGACGCGGCGAGTAGGGGAAGACATGCAGATAGTCGATGCCGCATTCGTCGACAGACTTCAGAGTGTTCTCGAACATCGCATCCGTTTCTGTCGGGAAGCCCGCGATCAGATCGGCGCCGAACGCCATTTCCGGCCGCGCCGCGCGCAGGCGCTGGCACAGGTTGATCGCGTCGCTGCGCGAATGCCTGCGCTTCATGCGCTTCAGGATCATGTCGTCGCCCGACTGGAAGGACAGGTGCAGGTGCGGTGCGATCCGCTTTTCGTGCGCAAGCGCCTCGAACAGCGGCTCGTCGATTTCGATGGCGTCGATGGAGGAAAGGCGCAGCTGCTTCAGGTCAGGGACCAGCTTCAGGATGCGCGCGACGAGGTTGCCCAGCTTCGGCGCGTTCGGCAGGTCGGCGCCCCACGACGTCAGGTCGACGCCGGTGAGCACGATCTCATAGTGTCCCGTCGCCACCAGCCGCTTCACCTGGTCGACGACTTCGCCGGCCGGCACGGATCGCGAATTTCCACGGCCATAGGGAATGATGCAGAAGGTGCAGCGGTGATCGCATCCTGTCTGCACCTGCACAAACGCGCGCGCGCGGCCATCGAGGCCATCCACCAGGTGGGCGGCTGTGTCGCGCACAGACATGATGTCGTTGACCTGAACCCGAGGCGTCTCGGCCAGAAGCCCGAGCCCCGCAAACGTCTCCGCCTTCATCTTCTCGGCATTGCCGATCACGCGGGTCACTTCCGGCATGTTCGCGAAGCTCTTGGGATCGATCTGCGCAGCACATCCCGTGACGATGATCGAGGCGCCCGGCCGTTCGCGCCGCGCGCGGCGGATGGCCTGTCTTGCCTGCCGCACCGCCTCGCCGGTGACGGCGCAGGTATTGACGATCACAGCATCCTTGAGGCCCGCGGATTCAGCATGCCCGCGCATCACCTCGGACTCATAGGAATTGAGCCGGCATCCCAGCGTCAGGATGTCGACAGAACGTCTGGCGGAGGTGGGGGCGCCGTCGGCCATGGCGGGGGACATAGGCCGTCAAGGCGGGATTGTCACTGTTCCACACTTTGCAGGTCTGTGCGTACGCCCTCGTGGTTCGACGGGCGCGATGCCGGGCTTCGCCCAGAATCGCTGCTCACCATGAGGGCTACTCGTCCCGTTGTATGTGAGCCCTCATGGTGATCAG
>DATBNA010000519.1:0-3948 GCA_036554545.1 Hyphomonadaceae bacterium | reverse complement strand
TTTTCCAGCGCCATCGGCTCGCCGGAAGGGCCAAGGACGTGGACGCCGGCGCCCGCCTCGACGTGGCCGATGCGGGTCAGCGTGAGACCGGATTCCTGGATGACCGCGCGGTGTTCGGGCGGCGCGGTGAAGAGCGTCTGGTAGTCATCGCCTCCGGTCAGCAGGTCGCGCAGGTCAGCCTTCGGGTCGGCGAGAAAACCGCGGCCGGCGTCGCTAAGCGGCACATCGCCTCCGCGGATTACCATGCCAACGCCAGAGGCCTCGGCGATATGCGCTGCGTCCGCCACCAGGCCATCCGAGATGTCGATGGAGGATGAAGCAAACTCCGCGACGAGATCGGCGATCGCCAGCGGGGGCAGGTCCGGGACGCGATACCTTGCGACGAGGAAGTCGCGCGCATCTGCATTGAGTTTGGCGAACGCCCCCTTGACTGCCTGCAGACCAAGCCAACCGTCGCCAATGACGCCTGTGACCCAGATATCTTCACCAGGGTGCGCGCCGGAACGTCGGACGGGGCCCCGCGGACCGCAGCGGCCGAGCATGGTGAGCGTGAGTGTGAGCGGCCCTTCGGTCGAGGTTGTATCGCCGCCAACCAGATGCGCCCCCCAATGGGCGAGATCATCGCCGAGCGCCTGTGCGAAAACTCCGATCTCGTCCGTCGGCCTGGATATCGGCCAGACCAGCGCGAGCAGCGCGCTGTCGGGTCGCGCGCCCTTGGCGATCGTGTCGGAGACATTCACGCGCACCAGTTTGCGCGCGACGGTGTCGATGGGATCGGAGGCGAGAAAGTGGACGCCTTCGGAGATCGCATCCTTGGTGGCGATCAGGCGCGTGCCGCCGCCAAGCGTACCGATCTCGGCGACATCATCGCGCAGGCCGTCGGCGCCGGGCGAGGTTGCGAGCGGTGCGAAATATTTCCGGATGAGGTCGAACTCATCCATGGCGGTCAGCTTCCGCGGAGGTCGCGCGAGACTGCGTCGAGCAAGCCGTTGATGAATTTCGGCTCGGCGCCTTCGAAGAAGGCGTGCGCGATGGAGACGTATTCGTCGAGAATGATCTGCGACGGCAGGCCGATTTCGGCGATGAGTTCATAGACGCCGGCGCGCAGGATGGCGCGCGAGGTGGCGTCGAGGCGTTCGATCTTCCAGCCTTCGGCGAGGCGCTTCATGATTGCGGCATCGATCGCTTCCTGGCGTTCGACGACGCCATCGACGATGGCGCGGAAGATTTCAGGATCGGCTTCCTCGATTGGGTCGCCTTCGTCGTTGAGGCCGAGTCGGTCTTCCATGAAGTCGGCGATGACGGAGCGAACGGACTGCCCGGTCTGCTCCATCTGGTATAGCGCCTGAATGGCGGCGAGGCGGGCGCCGGAGCGGCGCGCCGCTAGCAGCTTGCGCTCGGCCTCCGGAGAGATGCCCGCGCTCATGCCTCCTCGCTGAAATGGTGCGAGAGTTCGATCATGCGGAGCACCGCGTCGACCGCCTCGCGGCCCTTGTTCTTCTGCTTGCGGTCGGCGCGGACTTTTGCCTGTGCCTCGTTTTCGACCGTCAGCACGCCGAAAGCCACCGGGATGCCGTGCAGCGAAAGGTCCATCAGGCCACGCGCCACTTCGCTGCAGATGAGGTCGTAGTGGCTGGTCTCGCCGCGGATGACGCAGCCAAGGGCGATGTAGCCATCATATTCTTCCATACCGGCGGCCATGGCGATGGCGCCGGGAAGTTCGAAGGCGCCGGGGACTTCGAGAAACTCGTGCTCGGCGCCGGCAGCGTCCAGCGCCTCAATCACGCCGGCTTCGAGTTCGGCTGCGATGTGCGCGTAGTAACGCGAGGTGACGATCAGGATGCGGGGGGCGTCGGCCATCTAGTCTCCGTCGATGCGGCGCCAGCCCTCGACCGTGAGACCGTATCCGTCAAGCCCCGGAAGCACGTTGGGACGCGTATTAGTCATGAGAATCATGCGGCGAACGCCGAGATCCTTAAGTATCTGCGCGCCGACGCCGTACTCGCGCAGCGGGTGACCGGGTTCGTGCGTGGTCGGCGTCCCAGCCTCGTGCGCGCCGAGCGTGCGCGCGATCTCTTCGCCCATGCCCATGCGAACGAAGACGATGACGCCCGGCTCCTCGCTGGCGCCGAGCCGCTCCATGGCGCGGCGGACGAGGCCTTCGCGGTTGCCGGATTCGCCGAGAAAGTCGGTGAGGAAGTCGACGCGGTGGACGCGGACGAGCGTGGCGGCGTCGCCGCTGATGCGGCCTTTGACGAGCGCGACGTGTTCCGCGCCGTCGATGGTGTTGCGGAAGACGACCGCACGGAACTTGCCGCCCCAGGCGCTCTCGAAATCGCTTTCGATGCGGCGTTCGAGGAAACGGTCGTGACGGCGGCGCCAGGCGATGAGGTCGGCGATGGTGCCGATCTTCATGCCATGAAGCTGGGCGAAGGAGACAAGCTCCGGCAGGCGCGCCATAGAGCCGTCGTCGTTCATGATCTCGCAGATGACCGCGGCTGGATAGAGACCGGCGAGACGCGAGATGTCGACGCTGGCTTCGGTGTGGCCGGCGCGGACGAGGACGCCGCCCTCCTTGCAGACCAGCGGGAAGACGTGGCCGGGCGAGACGATGTCCTCGGCGGTCTTGGTCGGGTCGATGGCGACGGCGATGGTGTGGGCGCGGTCATGCGCCGAGATCCCGGTAGTGACGCCTTCTTTCGCCTCGATGGAGACGGTGAAGGCTGTCTTCATGCTTTCGCGGTTCTCGCGGGCCATCATGTCGAGTTCGAGCACGTGGGCGCGTTCCCGGGTCAGTGACAGGCAGATCAGGCCGCGGCCGTGCTTGGCCATGAAATTGACCTGGGCGGGCGTCGCGAACTGCGCCGGGATGATGAGGTCGCCCTCGTTCTCGCGATCCTCGGCGTCGACGAGGATGTACATGCGCCCGTTGCGCGCTTCCTCAACGATCTCCTCGATCGGCGAGATGGCGTCGGAGAAGTCGTACTTCTGGACCTCTTCCTTCATTGGCGATGCTCCAGCATGCGAGCCACATACCGCGCCAGCATGTCGACTTCCAGATTGACCCTGTCGCCTGGCGTAAGGGCCCCCAATGTGGTGACGGCCAGAGTATGCGGGATGATGGCGACCTCGAACCAGTCCGAATTGTCGCTGTAGCCTACCGCGGACACGGTCAAGGATACGCCGTCGACCGTGATCGAACCTTTTTCGGCGAGGAATTTAGAGAGGGGGTTGGCGATCTCGATGCGGATGCGGCGGCTGTCGCCGTCCGTGGTCAGCGAGCGGACGATGCCGAGGCCGTCGACATGGCCGTAGACGAGGTGGCCGCCGAGTTCGTCGCCGATCTTGAGCGAGAGTTCGAGGTTGATCCGCGAGCCGGTCATGAGCTGGCCGAGCGAGGTGCGCGAGAGGGTCTCGGGCACGGCCTCGACTTTCCACCACGAGCCTTCGGCACGTTCGCCGAATTCCACGAGGGTGAGGCAGACGCCGTTGTGCTGGACAGAGGCGCCCAGTTGAAGCGACGACACAGGGTATTTGCTCTCGACCGTGATGCGGCGCAGGCCGTTCGAGTCCTCGACCGCCTTGACCCGGCCGACATCGGTTACGAGGCCCGTGAACATATCAGGTCTTCCGAACGTAGCTTTCCCAGAGGTCGGCGCCGACCTCCTTCACCCTCGTCCGCACAAAGGTGGGCGCGTCAACGACTTTCTCCAAGCCCAACCCGCCAAGACCCGGAAGACCATCATTTCCGAGCAGGATCGGGGCCCGGAACCATTCGATGCGGTCCACCAGCCCGGCCTTCACGAAGGAAGCGGCGAGCTGGCCGCCGCCCTCGATCATCAGGGTAGCGAGGCCGCGCTGGCGGGCGGTGTCGAGAAGCGCGGCAGGCGAGACGCCTGGCCCTTTCCAGGTCCCGTCGATGATGCCCCAGACTTCGAAATTGCCGCG